>NZ_LSIA01000013.1:0-28754 GCF_001556015.1 Novosphingobium sp. CCH12-A3
CCCCCAACCCCTCCCGCAAGCGGGAGGGCCGCGAGACTTGGCGAGCCGAAGGCGAGGTTAGTCGCAGCGGGGTGGGCACCTTGCGATCACTGTCCTGACACAACAAAGCCCGCCTGCCGCTTCGGAGGGGATCCACGGCAGGCGGGCTCGTTGCAACAACAGCCTGTAATCCGGGGCTCAGGCCGCCGCGGCGTAGGCTTCCGCTTCGGCAGCGATCAGGATGTCGGCGAGCATCCAGTAGGCCTCACCCCAAGCTGCCAGCACCTCATCGGTGGCAACCTCGGCACCCAGCACGTCGCGAATCGCCGGCAGCAGTGCCTCGGCGACATAGGGATAGTGCTCGGCCTTCACGCCGGTTTCGACATGGCGCTGCACCATCCGCGTGACCGCGCTCCCGAGGTTCTCCAGCTTGTCGATGTTCTTCGAGTAGGCAAGGATCGCCGCGGCCAGACGGCGCGGCTGCTCGCCGCTTTCCTGCGCGGCCTGATCGAACATGGCCTTCACATCTTCGTTCTGGAACAAGCGCTTGTACATTGCAGTGGTGATATCCACGCCATGCTTCTCGATCACCGGTGCGGTGGCCTTGACGATGGTCTTTGCATGTTCGGAAGCGGTGCGCATCTCGGGATCTCCAATCAGGTATTGATAATACCGGTATTTTATCTGCTTGATTTAGGCAAGCGGAAAAACGATTCTCACGGAATGCAACTTACCCAGCACACCGACTTCGGCCTGCGCCTGCTGATCGTGCTCGCGCGCAAGGGCACGGCGGTCAGCCTGCCGGCTTTCTCCGCCGAACAGGGCCTCAGCTACCACCATGTCGCCAAGGTCGCGCAAGGACTTGTGCAGGCGGGCCTCGCGCAATCGCAGCGTGGCCGCAGCGGCGGCATCACGCTGGCTCGCCCGGCAGCGGAAATCACGGTCGGCGAAGCGGTCCGCAAACTTGAAAAGGGCATGCGCCTGGCCGATTGCGCCAACTGCGCCTTGCGGACCAACTGCGCGCTCAGCAGCGTTCTGGCCGAGGCGCTGGAAGCCTTCCTCGCCGTGCTCGATCGCTACACTCTGGCCGATGTCTCGCACGAGGGCGTCGCCGCATTCGCGCCGTGGGCAGCGATCCCGGCTGCACCGTCGTGCGCGGTTACGGCGCCTTCCTAAGCGCGGCCACGCAGGCTGCACGATCCACGTCGCGTCCATCGCCGCGCCGCGCGTCGACATAAGTCGCCGTCGGCTTGCCGCCATTCGCCGGCGGATAGAGATAGACGTCGAGAATGCAGGCCGTGCCCGACCACTGCATCTTGCGGGCGTCATCCTCGATCACGTCGAGCCGCGGCGTGCCGAAGACGCGGCCAAGCTGCAGCGCGTCCGATCCGATCACGCCTTCGAGGCCGGGGATCATCTGCACTTGCGCAATTGGCTTGCCGACCGGAGCCGGCCGTGGAACCGTGGTCCGCACCGGCGCCGATGATGCCGACCGCACCACCGGAGTCTTGCCGCCAGACGGCGCACCGCTTCCGCCGCATGATGCGAGCAGCAGGGCCAGAGCGGAGACGGAGAGGAACTTGGGGAACGTCACCGGTGCGGGATGCCGAGCTCCCCGGCCATCGTCAACCGTGGCCTTCGGCGGACTGGCGCGCGGGCCGTCCAGACCGGCGCGTTCGCGCGCTTGCTGCCCCCCGCTATTGCTGCAACGCGGCATAGCGGCTAGGCCATCGCCATTCCCGAAATCACGGAGCCTGCCTGAATGTCCGAACCGCTTTACGACGTCATCGCCATCGGCAACGCCATCGTCGATGTCATGGCTCCTTGCGAGGATGCGGACATCGAACGGCTCGGCCTCGCCAAGGGCGGCATGACCCTGGTCGATACCGCCCGTGCCCAGGAGCTTTACGACGCCATGGGCCCGGCGCGCGAAATTTCCGGCGGTTCTGCTGCCAACACGCTGGCCGGCCTTGCCGCACTGGGCGCGAAGTGCGCCTTCATCGGCCAGGTCGCGGATGACCAGCTCGGCGAAGTCTTCGCCCACGATATCCGCGCCGGCGGCATCGATTTCCAGACGCCGACCCGCGCTGACGAGCCGCCGACGGCGCGCTGCCTGATCTTCGTCTCTCCCGATGGCCAGCGCACGATGAACACCTTCCTAGGTGCCTCGCAGTTCCTGCCCGCCGAAGCGCTCGACGATGCCCAGATCGCGTCTGCCAGCGTGCTCTATCTCGAAGGCTACCTGTGGGACCCGGAAGAGCCGCGCAAGGCCATGCGCCGCGCCATTGCCGCCGCGCGCAACGCCGGCCGCAAGGTCGCCTTCACCCTGTCAGACGCCTTCGTCATCTCGCGCCACGGCGACGATTTCCGCGCCCTGATCGCTGACGGCCAGATCGACATCCTCTTCGCAAACGAACACGAACTTGCCGCCCTCACCGGCGTCGCGGACTTCCACGCGGGGCTGGAACAGCTCGCCGCCAAGGTCCCGACGGTCGTGGTCACCCGCAGCGAGAACGGCGCCCATGCGATAAGCGACGGTGAACACTCCCACGTCCCGGCCGAGCCGATCGACAAGGTCATCGACACCACCGGCGCCGGAGACCTCTTCGCCGCCGGCTTCCTCTACGGCTACGTCCGCAATAAACCGCTCGCCGAAAGCCTTACCCTCGGTGCCGTCTGCGCCGCCGAGATCATCTCCCACTACGGCGCACGGCCCGAAGCCAACCTGCAGGACCTGGTCGCCAAGCGGTTGGGCTGAAACCCGCCCAACATACATCACCCGTCGCCCCGGCGCAGGCCGGGGCCTATAACGCCGATGTCCGGCTCGACGGTGAGGTCATGGACCCCGGCCTGCGCCGGGGTAACACGGTTTGCTGGTCAGGCCTGATCCGCTTCACCTGCATTCACAGTAGATGAAGCCTCCGGTGCCGCCACTACCGGCGCGGCCTTCACCAGCCCCTCCAGCGATCCGCCGTTGAGCCCCAGCTCCTTCATCAGTCCATCGATGATCGGCGCCTGCGCGCGATAGCTGAGTGCAGCCGTCAGCGCATCGCTGGCAAGGTTGCCATTGGCCGAAGGCGCGCTGCCCCCTTCTCCATTGGCGCCTGCCCCACCGGATGAGCGCGTCAGCCCATCGACCTGCACGATCTTGATCGAATCGATCGCTTCCAGCGGCTTGGCTGATTCCCGCACCAGCTCTGGCAGCACTTTCAGCAGCGCCAGCTTGGTCTGCAGCGAGATCTGGTCGGACGAGAGCAGGTTCGCTGCCTCGTTGATCGCACGCTGGCCCGCCGCTTCCACTTCGAAGCGTACCCGGGCAGCGTCGGCGCGGAGCTTCTCGGCCTCGGCCTCGCCCTCGGCTTCAAGCCGGGCGGCTTCGGCGCGATTGGCGGCAGCGGCCTTCTCGGCCTCGGCTTCCACCTTCACGCGGATGGCATCGCGTTCCGCCGCCTTGGCCGCTTCGATCAGCTCGATGCGCTTGCCGCGCTCGGCCACTTCGGTCTCGCGCGAAGTGATGACCTGTTCCTCGGCGGCAACGGCCTTGGCGCGGGCCTCGTCGGCTTCGGCCTTGGCCTGGCTTTCCTGGCGGCTCTTGTTCTGGATCGCGATCTGCTGCTCCTGCCGGGCGATCTCGATGGCCTGCTGCTGCGCGATCCGCGCCTGCTGCACCGCGCGATCGGCCTCGATCTGCTGACTGTCGACCAGCTTCTTCGCCTCGATCCGCGCAGCTTCCGCTTCCTGATTGCGCAAGGACTGCTCGCGCGCCACTTCCGCCGCCTGCTCGGCCCGGCGCATCTCGATCTCGCGCTCCTGCTCCAGTCGGGCGAATTCGTTGTCGCGCTTGATCTTCAGGGACTGCTGCTCGGCCTCGAGGTTCTTCATCTCGATCTGCACCCGCGTGTCCTGCTCGATGTCGTTGCGCGCCTTCTTGCGCAGTTCGATCTGCTCGGTCAGCTTGGTCAGGCCCTCGGCGTCGAAGGCATTGTTTGCGTTGAAGTGCTCGATGCTGGTCTGGTCGAGCCCGGTCAGCGAGACCGATTCCAGCTCCAGCCCGTTCATGGCGAGGTCGTTCGAGGAGACCTGCTGCACCTTCTGGACGAAGTCGGCGCGCTGTTCGTGCAACTGGTTCATCGTCATGCCCGCCGCGACCGAGCGCAGCGCGTCGACGAACTTCCCTTCGACCAGATCCTTCAAGGCTTCGGGCTGCATCGTGCGCATGCCCAGCGTCTGCGCGGCCATGGCGATGGCACCGGCATCGGGGCGGACGCGCACGTAGAACTCGGCCTTCACATCGATCCGCAACCGGTCGAGCGTGATCAGCGCATCGGTGTTCTTGCGCTCCACGGCAAGGCGCACGGTGTTCATGTTCACCGGCATCGTTTCGTGCAGCACCGGCAGCACCAGCGCGCCGCCGTTGATCACCACCTTCTCACCGCCGAAGCCGGTGCGCACGAAGCCCACTTCCTTGGTCGCGCGGCGATAGAGCCGGGTCAGCGTGAAAGCGATCACCAGCAGGAGCGCAAGGCCGGTGCCCGCATAGATGCCGATGGGAACAAGCTGGTTCATGTCAGTCTCCGAAGAGGAAGAAATCCTGAAGGAAGGTCAGTCGGCAAGGCGCAGCGGGCCATCGACCGGCACGGCGTAGAACGTCTCGCCCTCGCGGTGGACGAGCAGCACCTCGCAGCCCTCGCCGAGCATCGCGCTGTCCTCGTGCGGTTCGACCATGACGAGGTGGAGCTGTCCGTGCACGTCGCGCACCTGCGCCCGCGCCGCGCTGCCACGGGTGGCGCGGCCGATCTGGATGATGCCCTTGCGCCCGAGCAGCGCATCGACCGGAACGGCGGTTGTCTCGTCATGCGGCCAGACGCGGCCAGCCAGCCGGGTCACCACGGTGTTGACCGGCCAGGCCGCCACAAGACCCATCGCGGTCGCCGCGCCGGGGCCGAAGGGAGCGCCGAAAAACGAGGCCACCAGTTCCTGCAGCGACAGGCCGACGAGCCCGAAGGTCGCGAGGAAGAACGATAGCCAGACGATGAACGGCAGCGCGCCCAAGCCCGTCACGCTGGCCAGCGCCGAACCTGCGTCAAGGTCCGCATCATGCCCATCCGCGTCGCCAAGAAAGTCCGATATACCCGTAACTTGCACGATGACCAGCAGCACCAGCAGGGCCAGCGCCACGGCAAACGCCAGATTCTCGGGGGCCAGCAGCCCACCCATCCCAGGAACTCCCCTATTGACCGCAGATCATGGCAACAGGGGCGGGCGGCGCAAGCGGAATCGGACAATGGGAGTGCCGATTTTTTTGCGCCGGAACGGTCGGGGCCTACCGCGCCATGAATGCTTCGATCTCGGCCACGGTGCGCGGGATGCCGGTGCTCAGGCGTTCGCAGCCGGTGGGGGTGACGAGGTAGAGGTCCTCGATGCGGATGCCCTGATTGGCTGGCTGGTTGTAGAGCCCCGGCTCGATGGTGATGACCGCGCCCGCCGGGATCGGCTTGGCATAGTCGCCCGCGTCATGGACATCGAGGCCGACGAAATGGCCAAGGCCATGCGTGAACTCGTCAATCCGCCCGGCCTTGCGGAACACCGCGCTGGCCGCTTCGGTCATGTCCTCGTGAATCACGCCCGGCTTCAGCAGCCTGGCCGCCGCATCCTGCGCCGCCATGACCAGTTCGTAGTCCGCGCGCTGCTGCGCGGTGAACCTGCCCGAGGCCGGGAAGGTGCGCGTGATATCGCAGGCGTAACTGCCGACCGAGGCGGCGGCGTCGATCAGCACCAGGTCCTGCGCACCGATCAGGGCGTTGCCATGGGCATAGTGCAGCGAAGCGGCATTGCGGCCGGTCGCCACGATCGAATCGTAGGAAAGCCCTTCGCCTCCGCCCTGACGGAAGCCGTCTTCCAGCACTGCGGTCAGCTGGCGCTCGGTCATTTTGCCGGGGCGCACCGCCTTCATCGCGGCGAGATGCCCGGCCTGCGTCGCGGCCAATGCCTTGCGCATCAGCTCCAGCTCGCGCGGTTCCTTGACGGTGCGTAGGGTGGGAAGCAGCGCACTCTGGTCCTTCATCGTGCAGCCGGGAACGTGGCTCATCACCCGGCCATAGAGTTCCATCGCCGGCGGCACCGGGGCCGAAGCGCTGGTGATCGGCCCCATGAAATGCAGCGTCCGGCTCCGCGCGGCGAGCTGCGTGACGAGGCCGTCCAGCCCCGAAGTGCGCCTGACCCGCTGAATTCCCGTGCGTTGTTCGATCAGCGAGCCCAGCGGCAGGCGCTCGACATCCCAGCGCTCGGTCTCCACGTCGCGCGAGGGCAGCAACAGGAATTCCCTGTAGGTCCGCTCTGCCGGGGCAAGCACCAGCACCGCGCCGGGTTCGTCGACGATGCCGGTCAGCCACGCAAAATCACCGGACTGATAGAACGGCGGGCTTACCGGCCCGCTGGTCCGTTCGCGCTCTGCCCCATGGATCACTGCCACGCCATCCTTGAGCGTTGCCATCAGTTTCGCCCGGCGCTCGCGATAGACTTCCGGTGCGAACGGGAAGGTGCCAGTCGGCGTGGCGAAGCCTGGGGGCGGGAGGACTTGCGCGCGGATCGAGATCGAGAGCGAGGCAGTCGCGGCGGCGGCTCCGGCGAGGAGCGAACGGCGGGTCAGGTGCATGTCGGATTTCCCTATCAATCAGGGAAGCCTAGAGTGTTTCACGTGAAATACGAGATGCCCGTTTGCAGGGCGAAAGTGCCCAGGAGTCAGGGGGGAGTTGGGGGTGAGTTCGGGGGGAGTTGCCGTTCTGCCCCCGTGAGTTGGAAATGCTTCAGGCCTGCTGGATATAGACCCGCATCGCGTCCGCCTCAGCCTCGATCTTGTCGAGCCGGTGCTTCACGAGGTCTCCGATCGAGACGAAGGCGACCATGCGATTTCCTTCCACGACAGGCAGATGGCGGAAGCGGCGCTGGGTCATCAGGGCCAGCGCCTCCATCACCGACGTCTGCGGCGAAACGGTGACGACGGGCGCCGTCATCATGTCGCGCACCTTCATGTGCAGCGCCGCCTCGCCATGCTTGTGCAGGCAGCGGATCATGTCGCGTTCGGAAAAGATTCCCGCCACGCCGCTCTCGCCATCGCTGACCGGAAGGGCGCCGATGCGGTGGTGGGCGAGCATGTCGATCGCGTCGGAGACCTGCGCGTCGGCCGACACGCTCCAGACTTCCCCTCTTCCCTGAATGACTTGCGCAATCGTCATGGCATCCTCCTGCGTGATGCGGCCGACTTGCGCCTTCGGGCGTCTTTTCGGGCCGCCTGGTCTCCCATAAGGATCATGCCATCTTGGTGGCCATTGTCAAAGCCGTTGCGCGCACCATCTTCGATCGCCAAAGGACTTTGCCATGGCTGGACATTCCCCGCTCGATGATCCTGAAAACGCACGATTTGCCTGGGCCCGTTACCGGCAGATCATGAACTGGATGGCGCTGTTCAGCACGGCCGTCGTCGGCGTGGTGCTCACGGTGCTCTACATCCAGATCGGCTTCGTCTCGATCCACCTCTATATCGCCTCGGCATTGGGCGTCTGGCTGACGATCATGCTGATGGCGGCATTGATGGGGCTGGTGTTCCTGTCCAGCGGGACCGGCCACGATGAATCGATCGAGGACCGGCTCGAGGACGAGCGGAACCGCTAGGGGTCCTAACCTTGGGTTTCTGGCGTTGAGGTTTGGGCATTGCGCCCCTATCTTGGCGCCATGAGCGAAACACAGGTCACCCTCGCCCCGAGCGCCGCCGCCCGCGTTGCCACCATTGCGCAAAAGCAGGGCAAGCCCGCGATCCTGCGGCTTTCGGTCGAAGGCGGTGGCTGTTCGGGCTTCCAGTACAAGTTCGGCCTGGCCGAGGCGCCAGAGGATGGTGACCTGATCGCCGAGACCGACGGCGTGCGGCTGGTGGTCGACGAGGTCAGCCTTGGGCTGCTGGAAGGCAGCGTCGTGGAATACGTGGAATCGCTTGGTGGCGCGGCGTTCCGGGTGAGCAATCCCCAAGCAGCTTCGGGTTGCGGCTGTGGCGCCAGCTTCGCGATATGATCAAGGTCGCATCGTTCAACATCAACGGGATCAAGGCCCGCCTTCCCCGCCTGCTCGAATGGCTGGCGGAAACGCGGCCCTCGGTTGCCTGCCTTCAGGAAATCAAGACGCAGGACGAAGGCTTTCCCGCCGCCGAGTTCGAGAAGATTGGCTATCACGCGATCTGGCACGGGCAGAAGGGCTTCAACGGCGTGGCGATCCTCGCCGATGGGCAGGCGCCCGTGGAAGTGCAGCGCGGTCTTGCCGGAGAGCCCGAGGACGAGCATTCACGCTATCTTGAGGCCGATGTCTTCGGCATTCGCGTGGTGTGTATCTACCTGCCCAACGGCAACCCGCAGCCAGGCCCGAAGTTCGATTACAAGCTCCGCTGGATGGAGCGCCTGCGCAGGCGCATGGCCGAGATCATGGCGGAGGACGTGCCTGCAGTGGTGATCGGCGATTACAACGTGATCCCCGAGGACAAGGACACCTTCTCGGTCAAGGCGATGGCCAGCGATGCGCTGATGCAGCCCGAATCACGCGATGCCTACCGCCGCCTGCTCAACGACGGCTGGACCGACGCGATCGACACCTTCAATCCGCAGGGCGGGGTGTGGACGTTCTGGGATTACCAGGCCGGTGCCTGGCAGCGCGACCATGGCTTCCGCATCGATCACGCCCTGCTCTCGCCCGAACTGGCCGACCGACTCGTGGCAGCAGGCGTCGACAAGGAATACCGTGGCCGCGAGAAGGCCAGCGACCACGCTCCGGTATGGGTGCAGTTGCGCGACTAACGGTTCGTCGCAGCTGGTGAACGGTTCATAGATTGTCACATCACCTGAACGAAACCCTGTGCAGGGCGTCACCAAAGATTCAGGCGACTCGAGGCATCGCGTTCGGGACGCCAAGACGATTTGTGAAAGCCGAATGCCATGGGCCTGTTCAAGCCTGATTTCTTCCGTTCGCTTGCCTTCGGGTTCCTGATGGGTGCCGCTGTCATGGGCATTTCGGCCGGAACCACCGCACTGGCGACGCCGGATCTTGAACACGCCAGCGAACAGGCTTCGCATTAAGATGCGCCGCCCGATCCTCTCCGCAGCACTGGCGGTGGGGATCTTTACCGCATCGTGCCAGCAACCCGCACAGGCCGAAGGCGCGGTGGCGACGCCTGCGGCGACGGTGCAGGCAAACGAGCCGGCGGGCACGAAGACCGCCGTTTTCGCAGGCGGGTGCTTCTGGGGAATCGAAGCGGTTTTCAGCCATCTCAAGGGCGTCAGCAGCGTGGTCTCGGGCTATCACGGCGGCGCGAAGAACACGGCGATCTACGACGTCGTCGGCTCAGGACGGACCGGCCACGCGGAGGCGGTGCGCGTGACCTATGACCCCGCGAAGATCCGCTACGACCAGCTCTTGCGGGTATTCTTTGCCGTGGGGGCAGATCCGACGCAGCTCAATTACCAGGGGCCGGACCACGGCTCGCAGTATCGCAATGCGCTGGTGCCGATGGACAAGGAACAGGCGCGCGTTGCTGCGGCCTATCTTGGTCAGTTGAAGAAGTCCGGCCTGTGGAAGCAGCCGATCGTCACCACGATCGAGCCCTACAAGGCGTTCTACCCGGCGGAAGGCTATCATCAGGACTTTGCCGCCAACAATCCCGACCACGGCTATATCAAGCGGTGGGACGCGCCGAAGGTGGCCAACCTCAAGCGACTGTTCCCTGATCTTTACAAGGTCGGCTTCACGCGGAACTGATTTGCGCGAGCGCGCGGTCGTGCCTATCTAGGACCGATGTCCGGGCACCATCATCACGATTTCGCAGGCGACAAGCTGATCGAGGCCGCGCGTGAAGCGCTGACAGCCTCAGGAGAGCAGTGGACCGAAATGCGCGCCGACGTGTTCGAGGCGCTGGCGGCGCACGAAAAGCCGGCGTCGGCCTATGACATCGCCGAGAGCGTCGGCACGCGGCGGGGCAAGCGCGTGGCGGCCAATTCGGTCTATCGCATTCTCGACCTGTTCGTGCGCACCAATCTGGCGCGCAGGGTGGAAAGCGCCAATGCCTATGTTGCCAACACGCATCCGGGCTGCCGGCATGACTGCATCTTCCTGATCTGCGACTTGTGCGGCAAGGCCGTGCACAGCGATGACGATGCGCTCACGGGCGCGCTGCGTCTGGCGGCGCAGGCAGCAGGCTTTGCCGAAGTGCGACCGGTCGTGGAGATTCGCGGCCATTGCGCGGAGTGCGCCAGCGAGGATTGATCGGCGAAAGCTGGTTTGCCTGATTGGGGGAGAGGGCGACATGGACGATCAGGTGAGAGAGCCACGGCACCTGCCGACGCGGAAGCAGTTCGCCGCCGTCATTTCCGGAAATGCGCTGGAATTCTACGATTTCCTGAGCTTCAGCTTCTTCGCGGTGAACGTCTCGCGGGTGATGTTCCCCGCAGGTGCGCCGGGCAGTGCGCTGCTGCTGACGCTGATGACGGCGGGTGCCGGCTTTGGCGCTCGGCCGCTGGGCGCGATCCTGTTCGGACTGCTGGGTGACAAGGTGGGACGGCGCCCCACGATGCTGGCGACATTCGCGCTGATGGGCTTCAGCGCAATCGGACTGGCACTGACGCCAAGCTATGCGAGCATCGGCATCTGGGCGCCGATTCTCGTGGTGGCATTCCGGCTGCTGCAGGGGCTTGCGGCAGGCGGCGATGTGGGGCCGACCACGGCGTTCCTCGCCGAAAGCTCCCCGCCCGAGCGCCGCGGGATGCTGGTGGCGCTGCAACTGGTCGCCATGCGCATCGGCGTCCTGGGCAGCGGCCTTGTCGGGTTGGTGCTGGCGAGCAGGCTGACGCCGGCCGAGCTTGATGCCTATGGCTGGCGCATTGCCTTTGCGATCGGTGCAGGGATAGTGCCGCTGGCTTTCATTCTGCGGCGGCGGCTGGACGAGACGCTGCATTTGCCGGAGACCGGGCCGAATGTGGTGACGGAGCTTGATGTTGCGGCCTATGCGGCGGCGCTGCTTGGCGTATTCGGATTCCTGCTGGCGGGCGCGACCGGGGATTTCCTGTTCGTCTATGCAGTGACGTTCCTCAAGATTCCGGTGACGAACGGCTATATGCTGCAGATGGCGGCGGCGGGCACGCAGATCGTCGGGCTGCTGGCCGGTGGCTGGCTGGGTGACCGGGTCGGGCGGCAGAAGGTGAACTTTGTCACCGCAGTGCTGGCGGCGCTGGTTTCGCTGCCACTGTTCCGTTGGGGCATTGCGGGCGGGTCGCTTGGACAACTTGCCCTTGCAGCGGCTTTGCTCCTGCTGATGGCGACGGTTTCGGCAGCGGTTGCCTATGCCGCGTTTGTCGAGATCACGCCCAAGCGGCATCGCGCCGGGCTGGTCGGCATCGGCTATGGCCTGGTGGTGGCGGTGACTTTCGGGCTGACTCCCGTGCTGCTCACCCGCTACATCGGGCAAAGTGGGGATCTTGCAACGCCGGGCTATGCCTTCGTGATTGCGGCGGTGGCGCTGATCGCATCCTCGCTCGTGCTGGGGCGCCGCGCGCCACGGACCTTCGGGAAGGCCGTGGCAACATGATCCCGTTCGACAGCGCCAAAGCATCGGTGTAAGGGCGGAGGGATGAATTCAGAACCGGCAACGCCGCTGCTCGACACGGTCAAGACACCAGACGATCTACGCAAGCTCGCACCTTCGCAGCTTCGCCAGCTTTCGGACGAATTGCGGACCGAGATGATTTCTGCCGTGGGCACCACCGGCGGACACCTCGGATCGGGCCTTGGCGTGGTCGAACTGACCGTGGCGATCCACTATGTGTTCAACACGCCGCAGGACAAGCTGGTGTGGGACGTGGGACACCAGGCCTATCCGCACAAGATCATCACCGGCCGGCGCGACCGCATCCGCACCTTGCGGCAGGGTGGCGGGCTTTCGGGCTTCACCAAGCGCAGCGAAAGCGAATACGACCCGTTCGGCACTGCACACTCGAGTACCTCGATCTCGGCGGCGCTGGGCTTTGCCATTGCCAACAAGCTGAGCAACCGTCCGGGCAAGGGCATTGCCGTGATCGGCGACGGCGCGATGAGCGCAGGGATGGCCTACGAGGCGATGAACAACGCCGGCGAGGCGGGGAACAGGCTTGTCGTCATCCTCAATGACAACGACATGTCGATCGCACCGCCGGTGGGCGGGCTTTCGGCCTATCTGGCGCGGCTGGTCTCCTCGCGCCAGTTCCTGGGCCTGCGCGAGATCGCGCGCAAGCTTTCGCGCAAGCTGCCGCGCCCGCTGCACACTGCCGCGCGCAAGACCGACGAGTTCGCGCGGGGCATGGCCATGGGCGGGACGCTGTTCGAGGAGCTGGGCTTCTACTATGTCGGCCCGCTTGACGGGCACAACATCGACCAGCTGATCCCGGTGCTGGAGAACGTGCGCGATGCGGCCGAAGGGCCGTGCCTCGTCCATGTCGTGACGCAGAAGGGCAAGGGCTATGCTCCGGCCGAACAGGCGGCGGACAAGTACCACGGGGTGCAGAAGTTCGACGTGGTCACCGGTGAGCAGGTCAAGGCCAAGCCCGGTGCTCCGGCCTACCAGAACGTGTTCGGCGAGACGCTGGCGAAGCTTGCGGAAACCGACCCGACGATCTGCGCGATCACGGCGGCCATGCCGAGCGGCACGGGCGTCGACAAGTTTGCCAAGGCGCATCCGACGCGCACCTTCGACGTCGGCATTGCCGAGCAGCACGCCGTGACTTTCGCGGCAGGTCTTGCGGCAGAAGGCATGCGTCCGTTCTGCGCGATCTATTCGACCTTCCTGCAGCGCGCTTTCGACCAGGTCGTGCATGACGTGGCGATCCAGAACCTGCCGGTGCGCTTTGCCATCGACCGCGCCGGGCTGGTCGGCGCCGATGGCGCTACCCATGCCGGATCGTTCGACATCACCTACCTCGCCACCCTGCCGAACATGGTGGTGATGGCGGCCGCGGACGAGGCGGAACTGGTCCACATGACCTATACCGCCGCCCGCCATGACAGTGGCCCGATCGCGTTCCGCTATCCGCGCGGCAACGGCACGGGCGTGGCGCTGCCGGACGAGCCGGAGCTGCTGCAGATCGGCAAGGGGCGCATCGTGCGCTCGGGCTCGAAGGTGGCGCTGCTTTCGCTCGGCACCCGTCTGGCCGAGGCGCTTAAAGCGGCGGACCAGCTCGAGGCCAAGGGGCTCTCGACGACGGTGGCAGACTTGCGCTTTGCCAAGCCGCTCGACACCGATCTGATCCGCCAGCTGATGGCCACGCACGAGGTTGTCGTGACGATTGAGGAAGGCTCGATCGGCGGCCTTGGCGCGCATGTGCTGACAATGGCGAGCGACGAAGGGCTGACCGATGGCGGTCTCAAGATCCGCACCATGCGCCTGCCCGACGTATTCCAGGACCACGATGCGCCGGACAAGCAGTATGACGCGGCAGGCCTCAACGCGCCCCAGATTGTCGACACAGTGCTCAAGGCGCTGCGGCACAACTCTGCCGGGGTAAGCGAAGCGCGGGCCTGAACGAGAGTCTTCGCTTCTGAACGACCAAGTGGTTGGTCGGGTCAGGCGAGCCACTTCCACAGTCCGGCGGGGATGCCGGTCAGGTGGAAGTGAAGCCAGGTGACCAGGAACCAGAGGATTGCGGCGTAGAGCCAGATCGTACCGAGCGCGGGCAATTCGGCGATACGCGGCAAGAAGCTTGTCCGGCGCTGCCAGGCGCCGACGTCGCGGCGATTTTCAGCGAGTTTGCGCTTGTCCTGAAAGTGCGACCCGACAAGCGAGAGGATGATCAATCCGGTCATCAGCACGAGCACACGCGGGCTTGGCGCCACAAGGATGTGAGCGAACGCCCAAAGCGCGATGCTCCACATCATCGGGTGGCGGGTAACCCTGAATACACCGGCAGGAAGTACCGCGCTAAGCCCCGCGAGCTTCTTGCCGGGAAGTGCCGGATTGCCTGCGAACGAGGGGATCAGCAGCGTGAGCGCCGCAATGGTCAGAAGGCTCGACAGGACCCAGGGAACATCTCCCGTACCATCCCACAGGAGTGGCGCCGATGCAGCGTGGACAAACGTCACGCTTGCCCATGCCAGGGTGGCGAACGAGATGACCGAATAGAACAGCAGGAAGCCCTGCTTGCCCATGATCGAGACAAGAGGCTCTCGGGCTGGCCCGGACATCACGAAATGCGAAAAAACGAAAGCAGTTGTCGCCACAATCAGTTGGATCAACGCATGATCCATGAACTGTCCCCCAATCCGCGGCCCCCGTTGCCGTTTTCGACCAACGCCCGCGTCATCCTGATGATACTCTCAAGTTGGCCAAAGCAAAACCCTGCAGCAATATTCTCACGTTCGAACGGTTCCCGCCATAAGGGAGAATATCAAGCCACCCCGTGCATCAGCTTCCTGAGCGGCACCGCGACGACGAGAAGCACGGCGCCGATGCCGATCGATATCCAGCCGATCGTCGTGAATACACCCACATAGGTATCGAGGCTGACCTTGAGATTGGTGACCTGGCCGCCGACCGTCTCGACGCTGGCAACCTGGGCGACCATGCCCGCAACGTACTGCGCCACCGCGATAGACAGGAACCACACGCCCATCATCATGCCGACGATGCGGGCCATGGAGAGCTTGGTGATCATCGAGAGGCCGACAGGCGAAATGCACAGCTCTGCCATCGAGTGGATCAAGTAGAGCCCGGCAAGCCAGACCAGTCCGACCTTGAACTGCGCATCGGCAAATTGCGCGCCCCACACCAGCAGCAGGAAGCCCGCGCCTACACCCATCAGCGCCAAGGCGAACTTGACCGGGATCGAAGGTTCGACGCCGCGCCGGGCCATCGCATTCCACATCGCGCCGAACACCGGGGCCAGCGCGACGATGAACAAGGCATTGAAGATCTGCGTCTGGCCTGCGGGCATGACGTAGACCTCATCGGTGGCAAAGCCCCTGGCCCGGGCATAGACCATGCCGATGAAGCCGGCCGTCATCACCAGGGCGAAGCCAGCACCCATCTTCCGCCTGGTTGCTGCCGGTTCGCCATTGCCGAAGAACCAGGTCAGCAGCCAGCCCAGCCCGCCAAGCAGGAGAGCGAAAAACAGGTAGTAGGTGAACGGATAGGCGTTGAACAATGCGAAAAGACCGCGAGTCCAGCCCACTTCGAGCACGGTGTTGCGCTCGGCAAACAGGGTGAGCGAGGACCCGGCCTGTTCAAACAGGGTCCAGAACACGGTGTTGAACACGATCAGCACCATGGCCGCGACCATCATCTGGAATTCGACGCGGCTGCCCGATGCCAGCGCCCAGATCAGGATGCCGGGAATGGCAAGAAGAAAGGTGCCGAACATCAGCTTGCCCATGATCGGCAGGCCAAGGAGGTAGCCGAGCAGCCCCTCGCCCGCCTCTGGCGCGACATAGGCCATGAGGTTGGTGAACAGGAAGAAGAACAGCGGCACGCAGACCAGCGCAGCACCGTAGATGAGCCAGTCCTTGCGCGGGTCGGCCCCGGCGGGACGCTCGCCATAGCCATCGAGCCTGCCGCCATCGAACTGGAACAGGACCCACGACAACGTCATGCCGATGGCAGCGAGGCCAAATCCTGCCCACCAGCCCACGGATTCGGCGAGAATCGGGCAGAAGAACTGCGAAATCAGCGAGCCCAGGTTGATGCCCATGTAAAAGATCGTGAATCCGGCATCGCGGCGGCGGTCACCATCGGCATAGAGCGAGCCGACGATTGTGGAAATGTTGGGCTTGAAGAAGCCGTTGCCGACCGTGACCAGCGAGAGGCCGACAAGCAGGATCGCGATGTGCAGCTGCGAGCGTTCGCCGTCCGACTGGAACCCGCCCGGCGCAATGCGCTTTGCCTCGACCCCGTCAGCCGTCTTGAGCGATACCGACTTGTCGTCGTTTCCGACGATCTCGAGGCGTTGGCCGCCCATTTCGACCGAACGCACTTCGCTGCCGGCGGTCTCGGTGACGGTCACGTCATACCGCTGGCCTTCGATCGTGGCATAGGGCTTGGCCGCCTCGCCCCCGAAACAGAGCATGAAATAGCCGACCGCCATCAGGATCGCGCCGAACTTCACCGAGCGTTTGGAGCCCAAGTAACGATCGGCAATCAGTCCGCCGATCAGCGGGGTCAGATAGACGAGTGCGGTGAAGCCACCGTAGATTCCGGTGCTGGTGGTATCGTTGAAGAGGAAATGCTTGGCGAGATAGAGCGTGAGGATCGCTCTCATGCCGTAATAGCCGAAGCGTTCCCACATTTCGGTCGTGAACAGGCGCTTCAATTGCGGTGGATGGCCGAACCACTCGCCAGTTGTCGTGGTTCGTGCGAAGTTCGTGTCTTCTTGGGCCATGCCGGCGAGCGATCCCGTCGTTGCTGTGTGAGCATTTTACACTGCCGCGCCTGTCCCGCACGGCCAATTTCCGCCTTAGTGCCACGTGTCGCGATGGCAAGAAACTATTTTCAATCGCAACCAATGTCGCAAGGCGGCAGGAGCGTGCCCGGAGAGCTGCCACAACGAGCCGTTGTGTGCTGCGCTGTATTATGGCACTATGGCACCATGGGCATGAACACCAGCCAGGCAAGCCGCCCGGTCTACCTCCGCCTTCGCGACGAAATCTGTGCGGCGATCCTTGACGGTCGCTATGCGGAGGGCGCCATGCTGCCGTCGGTACGGGCCTATGCGGCCGAACAGGGCGCCAATCCCCTGACCGTGGCCAAGGCCTATCAGCAGTTTCAGGATGAAGGCTTGGTAATTGTCCAGCGCGGCGTTGGGATGTTCGTAGCACCCGGTGCCGTTGAAGCCTTGCGCCAGCGGGAGCGCGAATCTTTCCTGCAAGATGAATGGCCCGCAGTCGCGGCGCGGATGCGCCTGCTCGGCCTCAGCCTGGCCGACGTAGCGGAAATCGCCTGAAACGGTCCATTTTTGGCCACTTTGAGTAATATGAAACGATTGTCATGACCGGTTGGGCGTGGCAGGATGTTAGAATGTGCTCATACGGGGGTTTGGGCACAGGGATCGTAGAAAATCGGGGGGTGGCCGCATGGTCGCTCGGCGGAGGGAAAGAATGATAAGATCGGAGCTGCTGCAGGCTCTCGCCAAGGAAAGTCCTGGCATGCGCAGCGAAGAAATCGAACGGGTTGTCGACGTTTTCTTCGATGAGATTGCCAAGCGACTGGCCGATGGTGGGCGTGTCGAACTTCGTGGTTTCGGCGCGTTCTCCACGCGCGAACGCGATGCCCGGAAGGGCCGCAACCCGCGAACCGGCGAGACCGTCGAAGTACCCGGCAAGCGCGTGCCCTATTTCAAGGCTGGCAAGGAAATGCGGCAACGGCTCAACGCCGACTGAGCTTTCGACCGGAAATTCAGCAAGGGCGCGGCAACAGGCGTTGCCGCGCCCTTTGTGCTGTGGCAGGCGCGACTTGCACGAGTTGCAGCATTCAGGGCCTTAACCTGACCTGCCAACAGTTGCGGACGTGGCGGAATGGTAGACGCCGGGGACTTAAAATCCCTTGATCCTTGATCGTGCGGGTTCGAGTCCCGCCGTCCGCACCATGATCCTTTGCTTTGTAATTGTTTGCCCGGACTTGATGACGAGTTTGGCTACACATTTATAGCGTTTGTTTACATGTCTGTAAAAATCCAAATCATTCCGTAATTTGCTTGGTAACTCCGCGGTAGGAATTACGTGCTAATACTGATTCTTGCCGGGGCATGCGTGCGCTCCGGCGCGGCTTCACGTGCACGGGGGATCGGGCTTGGCCCAGGCAGACGACGATCAAGTGCCTAAGGACGCGGAAGCCGGAGCGGAACAACGCGCCGCGCCGCGTTTCACCCTGCTGATCCGTGCCGCCAAATTGATCCTGGATGGCGAACGCGAATTCCTCTGTGTCATCCGCGATGCTTCGACGAGCGGTCTCAAGATCCGCTTGTTCAATCCGCTGCCCCCATGCGGATCGCTGGCCATCGAAATGAGCAACGGCGATCGCTATCCGATCGAGCAGATCTGGAGTGAAGGCGAATACGCGGGCTTCCGTTTCCTGAACGACATCGAGATCGAGCGTCTGCTTGACGAAAGCCATGGAGCTTTCCCCAAGCGCCACGTCCGCCTGCGCATCCAGCTCGATGCAATCCTGCATTCCGGCGGAGATGCGGTCCATGTCGCGTTCCAGGACATTTCGCAGCAGGGTGCGTGCATCGAGTGCGACAAGTGGCTCCTCATGAACGAGCTCGTCCGGCTGGAAACCGAAGTCCTGCCCCCGATCTATGCCAAAGTGCGCTGGCGCAGCCACCCGCGTTACGGTCTGCTCTTCGAACAGACCTTCAAGATGGATGAACTCGCGCGGATCGCGGCGCCCTTGCAGGGCAGCGATCAAGCGATGCCCAGCCCGGGCGGACGGCTGCGGAACGTCTGATAGCGTTGGCCGGGAGCGGCAAATCTTTGCCGGATGCCCTGCCGTCATTAACCATCCCTTATCCATTTTCCTTCACGTCTGACCCACGCGAAGAGCGCTGAGACGGGGGTTTTGATGGTTAACGGGACGATAGCGGCCGATGGCCACGCAAACGGTTCTGGCAGCCGCAAGGTGGATGTCGCGATCATCGGCGCGGGGCCGGCCGGACTGACGGCGGGCTACCTCCTCACCAAGCGGGGTTTCAGCGTCGCCATCATCGAAAAGGACCAGACCTATGTCGGCGGCATAAGCCGGACGGTCGAGCATGAAGGCTACCGTTTCGACATCGGCGGGCACCGCTTCTTCTCCAAGAGCCAGCAGGTCGTCGATCTGTGGAACGAGATACTGCCCGACGATTTCATTCAGCGCCCACGGATGAGCCGGATCTATTATGAGGGCAAGTTCTACTCGTACCCGTTGCGCGCGTTCGAGGCGCTGTGGAACCTTGGCCTGGTGCGATCGACGCTGTGCATGGCGAGCTTTGCAAAAGCCAAGGCCTTTCCGAACCGCAATGTAAAGAGCTTCGAGGACTGGACCGTGAATCAGTTCGGGCAGAAGCTCTATTCGATCTTCTTCAAGACCTACACCGAGAAGGTCTGGGGCATGCCCTGCGACGAGATGAGCGCAGACTGGGCTGCCCAGCGGATCAAGGGACTGTCGCTGTGGGGCGCGGTTGTCGACGGGCTGAAGCGCAGTCTCGGCCTGAACAGGCGCCCGAACGACGGGATGCAGACCAAGACCCTGCTCGAAACCTTCCGCTATCCGCGCCTGGGCCCCGGCATGATGTGGGATGCCGCGCGTGACAGGATCGTGGGCAGTGGCAAGGGTGAAGTGCTGATGGGCCATGCCTTCAAGCAGCTTGCTGCCGATGGCGCGGGCGGATGGCGCCTGTCTGCGACGGGGCCAGATGGCGATGTGGTGATCGAGGCGGCCCACGCCATCAGCTCGGCGCCGATGCGCGAGCTGGCCGCGCGCCTGCATCCGCTGCCCGCCACGACCCTCCAGGCCAGTCGCCTCAAGTATCGCGACTTCCTGACGGTGGCGCTCAAGATCCGTTCCGAAGAGCTGTTCCCCGACAACTGGATCTACATCCACGACAGCAAGGTGAAGGTCGGCCGCATCCAGAACTTCCGTTCGTGGTCGCCGGAAATGGTGCCGGACGAGAGCGTGGCCTGCGTCGGACTGGAATACTTCTGTTTCGAGGGTGACGCGCTGTGGGGCTCCTCGGACGAGGAACTCATCGAACTGGCCAAGCAGGAAATGGCGATCCTTGGACTTGTCAGCCCGGAAAAGGTGATCGGCGGCGTGGTCGTGCGTCAGGAGAAGGCCTATCCGGTCTATGACGACGAATATGCCGCCAACGTGGCCGCCATGCGCACCGAACTGGAAGCTGCCCATCCCACACTGCACATGGTGGGCCGCAATGGCATGCACCGCTACAACAACCAGGACCACGCGATGATGACCGCGATGCTGACCGTGGAAAATATTGCGGCGGGCGCGCGGATCTATGATACTTGGTGCGTGAACGAGGATGCCGAGTACCACGAGGCGGGCAACGAGGGATCGCAGGGAACCCTGCCGGCGCGCGTAGCACCCAGCGAAGACCAGGCAGCGGCACTGGCATCGGTTCGCGACGTTCCTGCGCGGATCGTGCCTGAAAAGGCTGCGGCGAAGGCCGCCTGAACCGAACGGTGCCGCCACAGATGACCGGGACGATCCTGCCGATGATCGATCGCCTGCGCCGCGTGATGCTCCTTCGCTACCTGCTCGCCAGCGTCGGGGCGCTGGCCGTGGACGTCGGCTCGTTCCTTGCCCTGCTGGCGGTGGGGATTGCACCGGTGATCGCTTCGGCGAGCGGCTATTCGCTTGGCATAGTAGCGCACTGGCTGCTTTCGAGCCGCACGGTCTTTACCGATACGGTTGCCGCAGAGCGCGGCGCGCGCACGCGGCAGAAGGCGCTTTTCGTTGGTTCGGCCCTTGTCGGGCTGGCGTTGACGACCCTGATCGTCGGAGCCGGTACCGCGCTCGGTCTTGATTCGCGCTTGTCGAAGCTGATCGCCGTGGGGGCAAGCTTCACGACGACATGGCTGCTCAGAAAGCGGGTTGTCTTCCAGTGAGCTACCGCAATTCCGGCCAATCGCCGGGAGAGCGCAGCGCTGCGATTCTCTGGCGCGGCGTGTTGCTGGCGTGGGTTGCGATCAGCCTGTTGATGCTGGTTGGTAGCGGTGGCAGGCTGTCGCCGGCGAATTTCGTCGACGGCGATGATGCGTTGCGCCTGCAGCAGGTCCGCGACCTGCTGGGCGGGCAGGCCTGGTTCGACCTTCGCCAATACCGCATTGCGCCGCCCGATGGCGTGGCGATGCACTGGACCCGCGTTGTCGACATCCCGATCGCGGCAATGATCCTGCTGTTGCGTCCGCTGTTGGGGCAGGGGCTGGCAGAGAGCATCGCGATTGTCATTGTGCCGCTGCTGAACCTTCTGGCGGCAATGGCGCTGGCAGCGCGGCTGGCAGCAAGACAGTTCGGCCCACGCATCGGTATCGTCGCAGCCCTGCTGGTGGCAGCGGCGGTGCCGGCATCGTTCCGCATGATGCCGTTGCGAATAGATCACCACGCCATGCAGTTCGTGCTTGCGCTGGTTGCATTGAACGGCCTGTTTGCCTGTGCATCCCGGATCGGCGCGGCCATGGCCGGAGCGGCGCTGGCATTGGCACTGGCGATATCGCTCGAATCGCTTCCTCTGGCCGTGATCGTCGGCGGGCTTTGCACCTTGCGCCTGTGGCGAGGCCAGGGCGAGTGGCTGATCGGGTATCTGCTGAGCCTGTCCGTGGCGAGCCTTGCCCTGTTCCTGGCAACGCGGGGCCTTGCCGATCTGGCGCAGCATTGCGATGCCGTTTCGCCTGTCCACGTCGCGGCGCTGCTGTGGATGGGTGGCGGCGCAGCGACCGTCCTGCCGCGGCTACGCGACCGCCCGCCGTTGGTTAGCCTGCTTGCCGTGGGCCTGATCGGAGCAGGGGCTGTCGGCATTGCTGCGGCGTGGGCGCCGCAGTGCCTTGGCGGAGACGCTTTCGCTTCGGTCGATCCGCTGGTGCGCAAGGTCTGGCTAGAATCCGTGCTCGAGGGCCTGCCGGTGTGGCGACAGGAGCCGGGTTTTGCGGCAACCATCATCCTGCTGCCGCTATTCGGCCTGATTGCCTGCCTGCGACTTTTCAAGCGCGCGGCGGACCGCGCGGCGCAGCTGTTCTGGTTCGACTACGCGCTGCTGTTGCTTGGCGCGACCCTGGTCGGCCTGCTTGTGGCGCGCGCATCGGGAGTATCGTGCCTTTTTGCGACCGTGCCTGCGGCGTGGCAGGTTGCAGAGCAGTTCGCCCGCTGGCGGCAGGATTCCCTTCTGGTCCGCCGCATGGGCAGGGTGGTGGTAATGGTCACGCTGCTCTTGCCGGGCGTGCTGGTGGATCAGGCGGCGCGGCTGCTTGCCCCGGGAGGACAGGCTTCAGCAGGCCGGGCGCAGGGCGAGGTGGCCCTTGGCTGCGATTTCTCCAAGGCCGTGCCAGCACTGGAAGCAATTCCCCCGCAGACGCTGCTCATGGGGCTCGACATCGGGCCGACCCTGCTGGTCATGACCCGGCACAAGGTCATCGCGACGGCCCACCACCGTGCAGACACCGCCATTCGCGATGTGATCGAGGCTTTTCTGGGACCGGACGAAGCGGCGCGGCTGATCATGGCGCGACGCGGGGCGACCATGGTGGTGATTTGCCCCGGCGGTAGCGAGGCGCGGTTCTATGCGGAGAAGACACCTGACGGGTTCATTGCCCACCTCATGTCCGGCAGGACTCCGCCCTGGCTCCAGCCGGTGCCCATGCCGGCCGCAGGTGGGGTCAAGGCGTGGCGGGTGCAGCCGCGGTGATCGCGGAATAGCGTTCGATGAACGGCACCAAGTGAGCGCGGTAAGGATCCGCCGCGCCGATTGCACCTGTATTGATCGGTTCGCGCACCTGCATAACGCTGGCCGTTGAAACAACGCGTTTGGTCTCGTGCGGGCGGAACACTTGTGGCTCGGCTGCGAGGCCGCAGTGGTCGAGAATGCGCGGGATCTCGGTTTCGGGCGACTCAACCAGCTTCTGATAGTCGACCGCGAGGATACGATCCGGGAACAAGGCAGACCAATGCCGAAACAGTTCGTCCTCCAGCGCAAAATGCGTGGCGATGTCCTCAAGGTTCCATGACCAGTCGAGGCCGTGGATGAAGTAGGTGCGGTAGGCAGACCATGCGCAGTCGACAGCATCACGGCGCAGCCAAATGACGGGTGCCTTGGGCAGGAGGGCGGCGATAAGCCCCATGAACCGGCTGGTGTTGAGCGCCTTGTCTACGAAGCGCCCCTCCTTGCCGAAGCGTTCCTGACCGAGATGCAGGTACAGCGAGGCGAGATCATCGGCCTTGCCGCCGCGGGCGAGATATTCGGTCAGTCCGCGCGCGGAAAGCGATTCGAGGTCACGGCGGACAACGGCCATGCGCCCAAGTTCTTCGCCGCCGCTGACGGTCGAATGGCTGACGAGGATCTGTTCGACAAGCGTTGTGCCCGAACGCGGCAGGCCAGTGACGAAGATGGGTTGGGCAGTGTCCACCGTTATCTGGTCATTGATGCGGCAAACCAGTTCACGGTCAAAGCCCTGGCGGCACTCCTGCGCATCGCGCAAGTCCGATGCCGCGTCGTAAGCACGCCAGGTGCGGACAAGGTCTGCACCTGCGGAGAAGTGCCGGAAGGCTGATTCAGCTTCGCGACGATCAAAGTGTACGCGGCCGGCAGCGTAGTGGAAGTGTGCGCGCTCAAGGTCGGGGGCTTTGGCCATGGCGGGTTCTGCCGACAGGATGCGGTCGCCGATCTGATCCCCAGCCTTGCGCTTTCGTGCCGCGGCAAGCGAGAGCATCGCCTGACCAAGTGCCGGATCGCCGTCCAGCGCCGCAAGCAGGTGATGCTCCGCCTGATCGATTTCTCCGAGGTTCACGGCGATGGTGCCGCGAATGTAATGATGACCGGATGGCGTAGGGACGCCGAAGGGCACCTGACCCATGGTCTGCCACGCCTGCTCAAGCATCCCGGTCTGCGCAAGCATGGCGGCCTGGGCAAACCGCGCGTGAGGATCGGACGGGCGGTGTTCGGCATAGCGCCGCATCGCCGTGTGCGCGGCGGCATACTCGCCATTGGTCTGCATGACGCGCGCGATCGATTGCCAGCGGTCACCCAGCGGAGGATTGCCCGCGATCAGCCGGAACGCGGCATCGTTGGCATCTCGGCGGCTGCCCTTTTCGAGTGCCGCCACGAACCGGCGCAACTGGGTGACAGCTTCATCTTCGGTCATTGCGGAGGGTACTTTCTGATCTGCGCGAAGTGGAGGTTCTATGCCCAGCGATGCGCTCGCCAGCAAGCAAAGGCTCGATCGAACGCCGCTCATAAAAAAGGGGCGCCCCGAAGGACGCCCCATTCTCTATCGGGACTGAAGTCCGTCGACAGGTACGGCTTATTCGCCGTTCTTGCCGCCGAAGCGCATCGTCCAGGTGAAGCGCACCTGGCGCGGAGCCTGGAAGCCGGTCGGCAGACGGTAGTCGGAGCGGATAGCACCCGAGTCCGTTTCGCCAAATTCGACGAAGTCCGTCTTCGACTTCCAGTTGAAGACGTTGAACACGTCTACGCGGAAGTTCGAGTTCGCCAGGGCTTCGCCGAGCTCGAACTGGAAGCCCAGATCGAGGTTCTTGTTCCAATCGCTCTTGAACGCGGTGCCGCGCGGAACGAGCACGCTGTCAGTCGATCCACCATTGCCCTTCGGATTTGCGCAGTAGAACGACGCGGCACCGTACTGCGAAGCGAAGAAGTCGCTCGGATGGACGCCGACGCAGCTGAAGCTGCGCGGTGACTGCACGGTGAGGTTACCACCGATGCGCAGCCAGTCGACCGGCTTCCACGAACCGAACAGCTTGAAGGTGTGCTCGCGGTTGTTCGCAAGAATACCGTTCGAACCATCAACCAGACCAGGCTGGTCGAAGTCCTGCGTCAGGCCGGCGTCGTCCTGGTTGTTGTCGGACTTGACCGAACCTTCGTAGTTACCGCGAAGCTTCTGGTAGGTGTAGCTGAAGTCGAAGCCCCAGGTTCCGTTGAACGCCTTTGAAGCGGTGAATTCGACCGAGTCATACTTGCGCGATGCGCGCGGGTAACCAAGGTCAGCCGCCGAAAGCGTGACAACGCCGGTGGTGCCGGGCTTGGACGGATCGCCATCAAGACGCACGGTGATCGGTTCACCCGGATTGGCCAGAACATACTGGTGGAAGCCGGACCAGATCGGGCTGCCCGACGAGGTCGTGCAGTCCAGTCCCTTCGATTCGCAGTACTTGTTGACGGCTGCGTCGATCGCAACGTCTTCCAGCGTCTGCTTCAGACGACGGTTGATGTAGCGAATGCCAAAGGTCCAGTCATCCATGCGATGGGTCAGACCGATGATGAACTCGTCCTGATACATCGGCTTGAGATTGGACGAGACCAGCGTGTCCGTCGGGCCGGCGATGCCGTCCGAGAATACGGTGCGGCACTTCTGGCCGGCGCCGGGACCGAAGTCCGGGCAGTTGAGTCCATTAGCAGCCGTCAGCGAACCGAGTACCGGAGCGCCTGATGCGGTGAACTGCTGACCGATCGGAATGCCGTTCGCGTCATAGTTCGATCCAACCACGCCCGGAGCATAGGCGAAGCGCTGCTCGTAGAACGTTTCCGCTCCGCCAAGGCGGATGTTGGTGTTGGTAGCGACCGGCAGATAATAGCGACCCCAGAACGCCTGGATCTTGGTCAGCTTGTCACCGAAGACGTCGAACGAAGCGCCGAGACGCGGAGCCCACTGGTTCTTCAGATCGACATACTTGGCGCCGGTGATCGAGAAGTTCTCGAACCGGTCGTTACGCACACCGAGCTGCAGGTTCAGGCGGTCGTTCAACAGATCCCAGCTGTCCTGCGCATAGAACGCGGTCTGCTTCGTCTTGAAGAAGCCCTCGTTGAGGTAGGTACGCGCCCGGATGTAAGTTCCGGTGAAGCGATAGATGCGGTCACCGGTATAGAAGGTGTTCTCGGTTACCGACAGGTCTTCGCGGTCAAAGCCGAAGCGGAAGTGGTGCTGACCGAGCAGGTTGACATAGAGGTCAGCATCGAGGCGCATGACCTTACGCAGGTCCGAACCATCCGTCGGCGAAACGGGAACACCGGCGATTGTGCTGAGAGCCGTGGTCTTGTTGCCATTGGCATCGAAGGCCAGCTGCGTCTGCACGATCGGTCCAGCGAGTTCGCCGCCGGCGATCACGTCGGAACGGCGATAGCGGTTTTCACCGTAGGCGCCCGACAGGGTGAAGAAATCGGTGAACTGTCCAGTGTACTGGACGATCCAGTTCTTGCCGCCGATCTTGTTGACTTCGCGGCCTTCCTTCACGCCGCCGGTAATGATGCCCTTGCGGTCAGTACCGGTGCCGTCAACGTTGTAGTAGTCAAAGTTGATCGTGCGTTCGTCGGACCAGAAGGTGCCTTCAACGCGGTGACCGTCAAACGGAATGAAGTCGAGCTTGCCGCCGTAGAAAGGCGTGCTCGACTTGCTGCGCACGCGATAGCCGGTCGAAGGTGCGGTATCTTCCGTTTCGCGGTAGCGCGGCGTGACGAGCCCGTAGAAGAACAGGCGATCCTTGATCAGCGGACCCGAAGCGTAGAAGTTCGCTTCGATCGATTCGCGATAGTCGCGCTGGTTGAGCGACTTGAGCTTGCCCGAGGGATCTTGGAAGGTGTTCGGCGAATCTTCGCTGAGGAAGTTCGGGGTGTAGGCGATGACAGCGCCATATTCGAAGTTGTTCGAACCCGACTAGGTAACGGCCGAGGTCACGCCACCCAGGGCGCGGCCATATTCGGCCGACCAGCCACCGGTCTTCACGTCGAACGTGCGGTAGAACTCGAAGGGAACGACGTTGTTACCGACGAAGGTACGGAAGTTCGTCGTGTTCAGACCGTTCACGTAGTAGCTGTTTTCGGCGATCGACGCGCCGCCGAAGCTGACGCAGTCCGGGCAGTCGGCAAAGCCGGTGTCGCCCGCGTTGGTGCCGGGAGCAAGCAGGATCAGGGCCGACTGCGAACGAGCAATCGGAACGCTCTCGGCAACATCCTGGACGTTGAGCGTCAGACCCGAGGTGTTCTGCGCGAAGTCGTTGGTGCGGACGCGCGTGCCGGTGACGACGATGGCGCCGCCGGTATCGGCCGAGGCTTCACCGGTGGTGTAGCTGTAGGAGTTGTTCGCACCGGCGTTCACCTAAGCGGCGTTGTCCTGAACCACCACGGCCCCGTTTGCGGTAACGGTTACCGCGTAGGTGCCGGTTGGCAGCGCAGTTGCCCGGAACTGGCCGCTCGAATCGGTGGTGGTCGTGCGGGTGAAACCCTGTTCGTTCGAACGGATGGTGACTTCCGCTCCGACAACGGGAGCGCCCGCCTGATCCGTCACGGTGCCGACGAGGTTACCGCGAGTGTAGTCCTGCGCCATGGCAGGCGCGACGAAGGCGGCCGAGCCGGCGAAACCGCGACGACCAGCGCCAAGGGCGCGGCGCTCGCACGGAGCGCAGAGAAGGTTTTGATGTTCACGTGTCCAGTCCCTTTTGTCCTGAATCCTGCACAGCCAGCAAGAGCTGTGCAGGCCCTTTCCCGTATCGCCAAAACCCTAACAACGCGCTTTGGAGCGAAGCTTGGGCCCCCTTGGCAAACGGGCAAGATGCATCTGTTTGGCTGAAATGATCGGGACCATCAAAACACGATTGTCAGTTACGAAATGAATCCGAAACATGTGTAGCGAAACTGCCACACCGCCTTTGGGTCAGGTAAGGTAAGGCCGGATTTCCGTAACTTACGGGTGATGCACAGAAATTACACTCCCACCCCGTTCACTTGCCATTAATTTCAAAGGTGACGGTTTCGGGTGAAACAACGCTGCGAACATAGGGATAAAGGCGTTGCAGCTGATACCAGAATCCCGATGGCGGTTTCGTTCCATCGGCAACCGGGCATAAAAGGAAAACGAACCGCCGGTGATGAGGGCTACCTGCGCAAAGGGCCGTGAATGCGGCCTACGTCTGGTCAGGAAGAAAAAGCAGCGGGTCGATCCGACTGGCCTGCCATTTCATCGACCAATGCAGGTGCGGGCCGGTCGCACGACCGGTGGCACCGATTCGGCCCAGCGGCGTGCCTTGGGCAACCTTGTCCCCTTCGCGCACCAGAAGTTCGGAGGCATGGAGAAAGGCACTGTTGAGGCCCATGCCATGGTCGAGCATCAGCAGTCGGCCTTCGAGGCTGAACGGGCTCTGCGCGGCAAGCGTCACGATACCCTCGGCCGGTGCGACATACGTCGTGCCTGCGCCACCGGCGATGTCGAGCCCGGAGTGATAGGCAGCCGGTTCGCCCTTGTAGATGCGCTGGGAGCCGAAACGCCCGGAGAAGCGGCCCGGCGCGGGGCGGATGAAGCTCTGCCGCCAGCCCTGTGCGCCGGTATCGACCGCACGGGCGGCGGCGATGCGGGCGAGTTCGGCACGGCGCAGGCGGAGGTATTCCTCGCTGGTCACGCCACCTGGCTTGCGGGCGACGTTGATGTGCTCGATCTGCCAGGCGCGCGGGGCAATGGCCAGTTCGCTGACGGACGTTTGGCCGCTTTCCAGTGTCAGCTCGATGCGGGCAACCGGGCCAGCGTCGCGATCGAAAGCGAGAAGGAATGTCCGGTCGCTTGCGAACGGGATTGGTTTGCCGTCAAGCCTGAGTGCGGTTGATTGATGCCAAACGCGGCCCCGCATCCAACCGCCCTGCATGATGCGGCTTTGTGGTTCGATCGTCAGCGGCGTGATCGGGCTGAGGCCCCGCGCACCAGTCGCCGCCAATGCGGCAACTCCGGTGAGGAATGCGCGCCGTGGCAGGATCATTGCCAGCTCCTCAGCCTTCGAGATGGCGTCGCGTCGAGATTTCGGCGGTGGCGTAGGCCTCCTGCCGCTGCGCGCACCAGTAGCGCAGCGCATCGAGCGGGATCTTCTCGCCCGAGACGGCGCAGACGACATGATCGCCGCCCGATAGCTGGCGGAAGGAGCCGGGGAGGTAGTGAAGGCGCGCGAGGCGGCCGGATTGGGACATCAGCATTGGGGCAATGTAATCCCTTAAGCCCTTCAGAACAATTCCTGCTGTCCCTCGGGC
>NZ_LSIA01000130.1:0-2093 GCF_001556015.1 Novosphingobium sp. CCH12-A3
ACATCCTTCACACCGCGTCACTCAACCGAACAGGTGCGCGGAATTTCGCGCTTACTCTTCATGAGCTGACGTCGGGCAGAAATCAGCGTCCTCATGAGCATGCTGTCGAAGCCTTTGACGCGAACCTCACGATAAAAACCTACCTCTGCCAAGTGCGCCAAACCATCAGCGTCATTGGCGTCGGTCTTGTTCGCAGCCATGTCCAGCGCGGCCTTGGCATGACGCGCATCAATGCAAATCGCCGGTAGACCTTCTGCGGTCAGGGCATGATAGAACCAAACGGCCAGTGGCCCGGTCTCGAAAACTACCCGTTTTACGCGAGGTGCGCGCTTGCGGATCAGGTCAGCGAGCAACTTTGGGTCGGACGCACACTTGCCGCGCCAAACGCGTTTGCCATTCTCACGAACCGATATGGAAGTGTCTTTTAGAGAAACGTCGAGTCCGATATGCTGATCCACGGTTGTCCTCCATCTGATGCTGGGCCCGGTCCAAACTCGTGAGCCCGTTCTTCATCTTATCGGAGGGCAACCAACCTTCCAGTAATCCCCTGATTGTGCCCTAGTCGGACCCTCCGCGATTACGTCATGTTCGTTCAATCCCTAGCGTGAGTCAGACTCAGCGCGCCTTGGTATTACATCGCCGCCGCCGAACCGATCGTTGAGCCCGGCGGCCTCGGTCAGGTCGGAGAGGGCGGCGTTCACGTGGATGCGGTGGTCCTTGAGCATCGCCTATAGCCCGCTGCAATTGGTGAAAATCTTCTCATGAAAGGTTGCAGTGATCGTGGCCGGCACGGAGACCAAGCCATACTTCAGATGATTGCTCAGCGCACCCGGCCCTGTGCGGCTTCACGTGGCGTCAGCTCAAGCGTTCCTTCGCCGTCGATGTTTTGCCAAGCGCGTTGCCGTGAGGCCGTTCTGTCCGCGTCGGGCGGCGTGACACACCAGAAATGGTGCAGTTTCGCGCCGGTGCGCTCACTTAATGCGTCTGTGACGATGCAGATTCGATAGCTTCTATCGAGAAACTTCCCGCGTTCCTCGAGGCGTATCTTGTCAAACTCGTTGAAGGTGAAGTCCGCCATCACTGCGCTGCCAGACCGGCCCTTCACCTCGATGCAAAGCGTCGCGTCGCCTTGAACGGCAATGAGGTCATACCCCAGCTTCGTCGCCGAGACGTCGTCGACGTCGTAGCCAAGCGCCTCGAAGTGCTCGGTAACGATCCGCATTGCGTTATCTTCGATCTCCTTGCGCCGCTCCGGATCCGGTTGGAAGCGATTGCCCTTGTTGTCGGATTTCGGCGAGACTGCCTCCGCGAGCGGCAATGCTTTACCGGTCTCGATGAAATGACGGATGCGGCGCGCAATCTCGGGCCCTACCTGCGCCTGCAGGTCGGGAAAGTAGACAGGACTCTGGCCAGGAATACCCTTGTCGCCCTTCTTGCGCGGCGGAACCCAAAGGACCCGCTCCTCTGGCGCGAGCAGCCGGCAATCTTTCTCGTCCGCCTCGACTTGAAACGATAGCGTGTGCTGCTTGCGCGAGTAGGGATCGCGATAGGTCCTCGCTAGCTTCAGCGCGCCCTTGGGCTGCTGGCGATCACGATAGATCTTGGCTTTGTCGTACCACCTGACGACGATCCTCCCCCGACGGGGCGACGGATCCGGGGCGGTCCAGACGACTAGAACGTTGTCGATGGACTCGCTCGTGGACGAGGTTCCAAGCTTCTCGATGTGGATCGAGTTTTCAAGCACTTCGACGTGCCCATAGCAGCGTCCGGAGGTCGGCTTAAAATTCAGAACCTCCCCGCCCCATCCATTCTTCGCAGCCCATTTGAAGCCGCCTGCATAGAAGCCATCCAGACTGCCGTCATAGTCATTGAGTGCCTGATTCAGAAGTTTCTCAATTCCAGCAATATCTTGCGGTTCGGCGCGTGAGCATTCGGATTGAAGCTATGAGTGCCCATGCGGTTGAAGACGCGATGGACTTTTCCCAGTCCTTGGCAAGGCGTCGGCAGCGGCCAAGCCATGCGAAGGTTCGCTCTACAACCCATCGGCGTGGTAGCACCTCGAAGCCCTTGGCTTTGTCGGAACGCTTGATGAT
>NZ_LSIA01000131.1:0-455 GCF_001556015.1 Novosphingobium sp. CCH12-A3
GCCGATGGGCCCGCAAGCTCGCCTGGCTGATGGCGCCGCTGGGCGAGCGGCTGCTGGCGTACATCCTGGAAGCGCCGAAGATCCATGGCGATGACACGCCGGTCACCTTGCTGGGCAACGGGAATGGCAGTGCCATCGCACGATTCTGGGTCTATCTGCGCCATGGCTGGTCTAGCGGCGACATGGAGCCGCCGGCTGTGGCCTACCGCTTCAGCGCGGATCGCGGCGGTCATCATCCGGCCGCGCACCTCGGCAATTACCGCGGCTTTCTGCAGGCGGACGGCTTTGCGGGCTACAACGCGCTCTACCGCGACCCAAAGACCAAGGCACCACGCGATGTTGTCGAGGTTGGCTGCTGGGCCCATGCGCGGCGCAAGTTTACCGACGTACTCGACAAGACCCCGTCACCGGTCGCGGCCGAAGCCGTGGTCAGGATCGCGGAGCTCTTTGCGATC
>NZ_LSIA01000132.1:0-5092 GCF_001556015.1 Novosphingobium sp. CCH12-A3
GCGCGATTTCCGATCTGGTCCGCGCCGGGCTGATGACCCGGCACTATGCGGGCTATGCCACGAACCACAAGAACCGCGGCGGCGGGCGCCATGCGGTCTATGTGGTCAAGCCGGGCGTCCTTGTGCTGCTGCGCAAACCCGCGCCGTTGCGGCGGCAGGGCTCGGGCGCTGCCGATCCCCAGGGCGAACTCTTCGCGGCCTAAGGCCCTGGCGCGCTGCGGCGACGTTCCTATGGCGCGGCGGCAACCAATCGCCTAGGAAACCCCCGACTGTGGATTGGAAAGGGTCTCGCCCGCATGGAAAACGAAGCACTGCTGGATCATGTCTCCGATATCGTGTCTGCCCATGTCAGCAACAATGCGGTCGCGGCCGCGGACCTGCCGGGCCTGATCCAGGCGGTCTACGCTTCGCTTGCCGCGCTTGGACAGGCACCGGAACCGGCTCCGGAGGAGCTGAAGCCTGCCGTCTCGGTGCGCGCCTCGGTCAAGCCCGACGCGGTTACCTGCCTTGAATGCGGCGAGAAGATGAAGATGCTCAAGCGCCATCTCGGCACTGAGCACGGGCTGACGCCCGCCGAGTACCGTACGCGCTGGAGTCTGCCCGCCGACTACCCGATGGTCGCGCCCGACTATGCCGCCAAGCGCAAGGAGCTGGCGGTCAGGATCGGCCTTGGCCGCAAGCCCGGCCAGAGCCCGAAAGCTGAGGCCATTGCAGCGCCCGAAGTGGCGCCAAAGGCGCAGCCCAAGGCCGCTGCGACCCCGGCAAAACGCAAGAAGCTCGGCGTTGCCTTCGGCTAAGGTCGCGGCGCGGCCCTCGGGCCGACCTTGACATTTCGCGCTCGTTGCCGCATATAATACCTCATAATTAGGCAAATGGTGAGGCACATGGCAAGCGCGGCATTCCTGAGCGAAGTCACCAGCGAGAAGGGCGTCTCGCCCGACCGGCTGTCGGCGGCCTTGCACATCACCAAGTCCGAACTGGCGCTCGCAGCCGGGCTGTCGCGCGATGCCGTCTCGAAAGCTGCCCGCAGCCAAAGCGTGGTCACCCAGGCGCGGCTGCGCGAGGTGAGCGAAATCATCAATCGCGTCATCCCGTGGGCGGGGAGCGAACTGGCGGCCTATGCCTGGTACCGCTCGCAGCCGCTGCCGTCGTTCGGTGATGCCACCGCCGAAGAACTCGTCCGCCAGGGCCTCGGCGAGAAGGTCCGCGCCTATCTCGGCCGGATCGCCGCCGGCGGGTTTGCCTGATCGCCAGGCAACCTCAAGGTGACACTGTCCTTCAGCCGGTTCGACGGTCTTGTCTACCGCGCGCATCATCCGGCCTGGGCCTATGACCCTGAATCCGGCGAAGGCGCGAAGCTGCATGGCGGGCGCTTCAATCGCATCGGAACGGCTTGTTTCTACGCGGCGCTGAGCCTCGAGACCGCCTGGCTCGAAGCCCAGCAAGGCTTTGCCTTCAAGGCGCAGCCGCTGACCATCTGCAGCTACCGCGCCGAACTCGCCGATGTTCTCGACCTGACCGATCCTGCGGTGCGCGAGCGCGCCGACGTCACTCTCGCGCAGCTGAGCTGCGCGTGGGAACGGCTTGCGGGTGACCGCAAGCCCGTTCCGACCTGGGAGCTTGCCGACCGGCTGATCGCCGGCGGCTGCGCGGGCATCATCGTTCCGAGCTTTGCCTCGCGTGCGACGCCTGACGATCGCAACCTTGTGCTGTGGTCCTGGAGCCGCGAAGCGCCGCACTGCCTCGTGGTAATCGATGATGAGCAACGCTTGCCGCGCGATCAATCATCGTGGCAGGATGCCCCGAAATCCGCATAAGTCTTTGATAACATTTAACATAAGCTATATTATCAAGCTGAGCGATCATGCCACGATGTGCCGTTCGTGACACGTTTGCAATTTTGTGGCATATGGCCCCTGAATTGGCTCACGCGCACGCTTCGCGACGCGTTCGCCGCATCAGGAGCAGTGCCATGACGGTACAAGTGACGATCACGCCCAATGGCCGGATGAGCCTGCCGGCCGAGATCCGTAAGCGGCTCGGACTGGCCGGCGGCGGCGCGCTGCTGGTCGAGGAAACCGAGGACGGCGTGATCCTGCGCACGGTTGCGCAGTCGATCGCCCACGCCCAGGCGCTGGCGAAGAAATACACCGAAGGCAACGCTGCCGCATCGGTCGATGCCTTTCTTGCCCGCCGCCGTGAGGAATCGGGCGAATGACCGAAGTCGTACTCGACGCCTCCGCGCTGCTTGCCCTGCTCCGGGACGAGCCCGGCGCGGGCAAGGTCGCCGATGCGATCGGCGCCTCGCGCATGTCGAGCGTCAACTACGCCGAGGTCGTCAGCCACTTCATCCATGCCGGCATGCCCGCCGACCAGGTCGACTCCATGCTGCGGCCCCTGCCGATGGCGATCGTCGAGGCAGACCAGGCGCTCGCCACCATCGCCGGGCGCCTGCGCGCCGCGACGGCCGAGGCCGGCCTGTCGCTCGGCGACCGTTTCTGCCTGGCGCTCGCGCGCCGGGACGGTCTTCCGGCGCTGACTGCCGACAAGCAGTGGCGCACCGTCGCGGACGCGGCCGGTGTCGCCGTCACTGTAATCCGCTGACCGCCATGACTATTGCCCGGCACTGGTCCGCCCGTCGCGAAGGCTGGACCCCGCAGAGCGAGGACGCGCGGGACGATGGCGACATCGACTACGCGCGGGTGATCCACTCGGCTTCGTTCCGGCGGCTGCAGGGCAAGACCCAGATTCTCAACCTAGGCGACAGCGATTTCTATCGCACCCGTCTCACCCATTCGCTCGAGGTTGCGCAGATCGCTGGCGGCATCGCCCGCCAGCTCGAGAAGTCCTTCCCCGATCATTCGGCGAACCCGCTGCTGCCCGATCGCGGCACAATCCACTCGATCGGCTGCACGCACGATTTCGGTCACCCGCCCTTCGGGCATGGCGGAGAAATCGCCCTCAACTACTGCATGCGCGGTGCGGGCGGGTTCGAGGGCAATGGCCAGACCCTGCGGATCCTCGCGCGCCTCGAGAATTTCTCCGCAGGCGCCGGCGCGAACCTGTCGCGCAGAACGATGCTCGGGGTCCTCAAGTACCCGGTCGCCTTCGCCCGGATTGCCAACCCTGCGCTCGCCCCCGCACTGCTCGCTGGCCCCTCGACGATCAAGATCATCGACGGCCGCGCGAGCAAACCGCCGAAGTGCTATCTCGACAGCGAACAGGACGTGGTTGACTGGATCCTTGATCCACTGTCGCATGCGGATCGCGAGGCCTTTCAGGCCTTCGCGCCGCAGGAAGGCAAGCACGGCAAGCCCCTCCACAAGGCACTCGACTGCTCGATCATGGATGCGGCCGATGATATTGCTTACGGCGTCCATGACCTTGAGGACGCGATCGCGCTCGATCTCGTTACCCGGGAACGCTTCGCCGCTGCACTCCAGGACAAGTGCCCCTCGTTTCTTGACGCACTCAAGGCAAAGTACCCGGGCGAAAGCGAGAACGACGTCTTCGCCCAGATGGTCGATGGACTGTTCGGCGGTGCCGCTTCACGCAAGCGCTTCATCGGCCGCCTCGTCCATCACTTCCTGACTGCGGTCGAGTTCGTCGAGCGCCCCGAATTCGCCGAGCCATTTCTGCGCTGGGGCGTGGCCGTCGCCTCTCCCCAGCGCGAGTTCCTCGACGTGCTGCAGGGCTTCGTCGTCGATGAGGTCATTACCTCGCCTGCCGTCCAGCACCTCGAGTTCAAGGGTCAGGGAATGGTGGTCGCCGTCTTCGAGGCGATGCAGGCCGATCCCGCCCGGCTGCTGCCACGCGAAGAGTTCGCGAAATACGAAGCCGCTGGCGGCGACCTTCGGGTCATCTGCGACTTCGTCGCGGCGATGACCGACACGCATCTCCTCAAGACCTACGAGCGCCTGTTTTCGCCCCGCATGGGATCGGTGTTCGATCGCCTCTGACCTTGACTACTGCTCTGGTTTCTGTCCAACTGTCCAATAATCTGGACAGTTGGACAGAATAGACGTAGCCATGACTGTCAAGGAGGTGGTATGCAGAAGCTCACATTGACGGCGGAAGAGCGGCAAAACGTACGTTTTGCGCTGCGTGCCCACCCGAACATTCTCGAACACGTCGAGTCGCTGTCGCAAATCAGCCGGCTACCTAAATCGCGCCTCATCGACATCCTGCATGCCCTGAGCATTGACCTCGACGATGCGAAGACCGGCCGCTTTGTCCATCAGCGGCACGAGGCCGCTGAGGAGCACGGGATTTACGATCACCCGTTTTCAGGAGCACTGGAATACGACATCGATATCAGGCTTGCTGGTCGGGACTACCGGCACACACTGATCGTCGATTATATGTCCACCCCAGAGTGGCCGTATTTCGATGCGGAAACCCAATCGGAACGCATCGCGCTTGCAGGTTCGATGACGTCGTATCATCTCAGTCGGCGCAAGCGGCCATCGTCGGAAGCGGCCGCCCCTGACGCTCGCCGGATCGAGCGGCGTAAGAAGTATCCGCAGACGAGCGAGGTCCGAGAGCTGTTCCCCGAGTTTTTCGGCCAAGCTTTCGACGATGCCCTGTTCGATCGCATCGATGAAGAAATGCTGCGAGACAATGCGACGCTGCGCAAGGCCTACGCCAATGTCATTCCGCTCCGCTCATTTTCCCCGTCTGTAACCGTCGAAGCGCAAAACGTCATTGATCTGGTGGATCAGTCGTTGGCGGCGATCGGGAAGGCGATCCGCATCGCACCTTGCGACGGCCATTGGCATCCGGTCATGATCGATCTGAATGGCGACGAACTGGATCAGGAGCTCGAATTCCGGTCCGACGCTCAATCGATGGAGGGCGCTAAATATGACCTCTACTGGGCGATAGCTACGGACATTCAGGGTAAGATATCCGACCATCTCCAGAACGATTGAGCGAGCCCGCCACGTCTGACGAGTAATGTGTTTTGCGGTTAACCCCGAACGCCCACATGGGGTTCGGGGGCAAAACCGTAATCTCTCTCTCATCTCGGTGGCTGAGCGAAATCAGCATCGCCATAGCATGACGCCTGGGAGATTGGCGGCCGTCAAGGATC
>NZ_LSIA01000133.1:0-6921 GCF_001556015.1 Novosphingobium sp. CCH12-A3
GCTTAAGACCGATCGCTCCCCCGCCAAGCAAGGCGGGTCCCGCCGGACGATTACGGGTCTCCATAACTGTATGCAGGATTTGGTGAGCGGCGAGCAAAGCAGGGTTGCCGCTTTTTTCAAAGCGGCGGATCGCCGCGGCGTTCGCAAGTGGGCCCGGGCCGCGTGACGAAGTCACCCGTTACAGCGACCATGCTCTACTCAGAGGCACTGTCGGCCGTTGCCGTAGCTTAGAGTTTTGGGGGTCTCAATGTCGGGGCGACAATCACCCCTTCGCTAATCCGCTGCCCGGACGTCGAATAAACCTCCTCAGGCTCCATCTGCGAGATGATCGCCATGGCAGGCACCTTCATGTGATCGCCGTGGCATTCACTATGCGCATGAGGGAAGCGTCCGGCAACGTCTCCGGGCACCTCGTCGCTTGGAGGCTCGCTCACGCTCGCCATCGAAAGGGCTAAGCCGGGCGTGCCGAAGCGGCTCATATTCGAGCTTTCGTCACTTAGATAGAAAGCCGAAGTCAGCCCCAAAAGCGAGGCAAACAGCAAGCCGATGACAAAAGGAAGCAGGCGGCTCATTCCGACCGTCCTTAGCGATCCTGCACGTTCAAGACCACTACCTTATCATCTAGCTCTTTTACGGTGCGCTCGTTAGATCGGGTGCGATCCTCTCCGGTACCCGTGTCAGGATTATTCCATCACGGCGAGCAGGTCGTCGATCGACGCCGTCGCGAACGCGGTGAAGCTGTCGGCTACCGCATAGGGAAGCAGCAGGTCGCGGCCGACCGCGAGCGCACCGCAGCTATAGACGACGTTGGGGACGTAACCGTCGCGTTCCTTGGGGCTGGGCGCCAGGACCGGACGCGGCGTGCGCGCCAGCAGCTTGGACGGATCGTCCTTGTCCAGCAGGCACGCGCCGATGCAGTAGTTGCGTACCGTGCCGACGCCGTGCGTCAGGACCAGCCAACCCTCATCCAGCTCGATCGGCGAGCCGCAATTGCCCATTTGGACGAATTCCCACGGATAGCGCGGCTCGATCAGCTTGGAGCCACCATTCCACGCCAGGATGTCTTCCGATGTCAGCAGCCAGATGTTCTTATTGTCCTGGCGACCGAGCATCGCGAAGCGGCCGTCGATCCGGCGCGGGAACAGCGCCATTCCCTTGCCGCCGGCGGCATCGCCGGTCAGCGCGCGCATCTCGAAGGTGGTGAAATCGGTGGTAGTCAGCAACTCCGACCGCGCGGCCGAACCGCTGAACGCGGTATAGGTGCCGTGATAAGCGAAGACGCCATCGCCCTCGTCGAACCGGACGAGGCGCAAATCCTCGATGCCTTGGCGCTGGCTCGCCAGCACCGGGAACAGAACCGTCTCCGAAAGGGTCCGACTGCCGCCGCAATGGAGCCGAACAGAAGCGTTGGCCGTATCGGCCTGATCAATGATTGGCGGCACCGACACGGACCCCGGATCGTCGATGGTCGGCGAGCCGCCCGGCGTCCACCGGCCGGTGCGGAAGGTCACGGAGGAAAGGTGGCCTTCGCCGATCCCGCGCAGCGACAGAATAAAGCGGACCTCGCCCTTGGCCACATCGACTTGGTCGGGATGGAGTACCGCGCTGGGATTGAACAGCGCCGCTCCCTCATAGGCGTACTCCTGACTGAAATACGCCCCGATCAGTCGGCGTTGTGCGTCGTTGCATCGATTGGCTCCGTCGAAACGGTCGGCCATTTCATCGAAGCGTCGTCGGAGAAACGCATCGACATCCCGGTGGTTCTCGTCGAGCGATGCAGTCACGCCTTCCAGCTGGCGGGTCAGTTCGGGCTCGTCGAGCGCAAGGATGAAATCGACCGTCTCCTGCGTACGCGTCTTGCCGCTATCGAAGCTAGGCGGATAGCCAGGTTCGAACGGCCGGACCACAGTGCGCGACGGGTCGGGCCGGAGAAGCACATCATGAAAACGGAGCCTCGCGCGCTCGGCCTTGGCGGACCTTCTTATGTTCATGAATGAGCTGTACGGGCGAACCGCTTTGAGCTCTATCGATAAAAGTTAGGCTCTCTGGGGCGTACGGCCTATATCTTAGTGCGCGGTCGCCAGGGCGCGTTCATCGCGGCGCTCGGGACTTTGGTTGTGATCGAGGCAGCGCCGAAGCTGATCAGCGGCGTTACGCCGTCGCAAGTACGATGTTTCTCTTCGGCACTTTCGTCGCCATGTTGCTATTCCGCTCCGCGCTTCGGGTTCTGCAAGCGGCATGGCCGCAATCGCGTGCCGAGCGACTACGGTGCGTCACTGGATTGATATTTCGTCAGGAGGAAAGACCATGTTGATGAAAATAGCCGGGCTTATGCTTTCAGCAGCTATCTTTGTTGCTCCGGCAACGGCAGGTCCGCCGTCGGCGGTTACCGCCGTCATGTACAAGAACCCAGGTTGCGAATGTTGTGATGGCCATGCCGCTGCGTTGCGCTCAGCGGGCATACAAGTGCGGGTCGTTCCGGTGAGCGATCTCGAAGCGGTGAAGTCGCGTTTCGGCGTGCCAGCGGAGCTGGCGGGGTGCCATACGACCATCATCGGGAAATATGCGATCGAAGGCCACGTGCCGGTAGCGGCAGTGCAGAAAATGCTTAAGGAAAAGCCGCGCATCCGAGGCATCGCGCTTCCGGGAATGCCTGCTGGCTCCCCTGGCATGAGCGGGCGGAAGGTCGCGCCGTTCAAGGTGCTCAGTTTCGGCGCGAAGGCCCCAGAGCTTTATCTGACGGTGTGAGGAAAGTCCGCACCTTAATGGGGTGGATCGAGCGCGGGCGCACCACGATGGGGGTGCCTGCTTATCGCGATCCGGTGAAAGAGGCATGATGTCCGAGCAGTGCGATGTTCTGATCGTAGGCGGCGGACCTGCCGGCCTGACCGCAGCCATTTACCTTTCCCGCTATCATCGCCGCGTGATCGTGGTCGATGCAGGCCACAGCCGCGCAAAGTGGATTCCGCGCTCGCACAATCATGCCGGGTTTCCGGACGGGATCAACGGCGAGGATCTGCTAGGCCGGATGCGCGAGCAGGCCGAGCGTTTCGGCACGACGATCGTCACGGGCCTCATCGAAGAGCTGGAAGGCGGGATAGACTCCTTCGAGGCACGCGGCGCGGGTATCGCTTTTACCGCTCGCGCTGTCGTTCTGGCGACAGGCGTGGAAAACCGACGTCCGGCGATGGATGCAGCAACGCATCGCGACGCCCTCGACCGAGGATTGCTGCGCTACTGCCCCGTATGTGATGGCTACGAGGTAACTGGACAGGCGATCGGTGTGATCGGCGCCGACCATCACGGCGTTGCGGAGGCGCTGTTTCTGCGCACTTTCTCGGACGATGTAACGCTCCTGACCCACGAGTCGGTTGAACTTTCCGAAACGGATCGCATCAGCCTGTCGAGTGCCGGCATCAACGTGCAGGAGAGTCCAATCGACGCGCTCGAGTTCGCCGACGCGGCAGTGGTTCGACTACGCGACGGCGGCCTCTACCGGTTCGACACCATCTATCCCGCTCTTGGTTCGGACAGCAACAACGCGCTCGCCAAGTCCCTCGGCCTGACGCTGAGTGACGATCGCTGCATCGTGGTCGATCCCAAGCAGCGGTCCAGCGCCGCAGGGATCTATGCCGCCGGCGACATCGTCATGTCGCTCGACCAGATCAGCGTTGCGATGGGCCATGCTGCGATCGCCGCGACAACGCTTCACAACGACCTGCGTCAGCGCGATGGCCATAGCCTTGTATAAAATATGTGGGGAGGATCGACGATTTGCCCGGATAGGGTCGCAGCTATTCAATAAGCTTGCTGCAACAGATTTTGGCGGGTCCCTATAGTCCTGAATAGTGTTCGAAAGAAATATGAGGAACATCCGGTCGCCGATCATCGCCGGCAACGTGCTCATTGTCAGTTAACCGCCAACGGCCCGAAACAAAAAAGCGGGTGGCAGACTTCACCTATATCTGGACCCGCCGAAGACTGGCTGTACTTAGCGGCTGTCATCGACCTGTTCTCACGCTGCATCGTCAGTTAGTCGATGAGCGTTGCGATAACGGCGCAACTGGTCAACGATGCACTGGTCATGGCTATCTGGCGAAGTGCGCGAGCGTGCGGTCGCCCGACACTTGGGCCCCTCCTTCGGCGCGGTGAGGCAGTAACGGGCAGACCGGCCGCACGCCTTCGCCACGCATTTTCATCCCGAGCCCCTGGTGCGTACTCAGCGCCGCCCGGGCGATCGGTCCGCAAGGCATGCGGCATCGCTCGCGACGTCTGGGCGGGGCCAACGTCGCGGCGGTCGTCGGTGCAACCGACGCGCAAGGCAGGCCCGAGGGCAGCCCGTGGAGAAGCCTCCGGGCCTCTGGCGCACACGCCCGGCGAAGCAGTTTGCTTTTTTTAGCAACAGACTTTAATCGCTAATGCGAACTACTCGCAGATAATTTCAGGGGACGTACGTTGGTTAACTTTATAAATGCCGTGCCGCTGGCTGCAATCGCTGTGACCATCTCGTCGCCGGTGCTCGCCCAAAATGTCGCCGACGATAATGTCGCCGACGTAAAAGCACCGGAAATCATCGTGATCGGAAACGCTGAGAGCCTGCTCGACATCGCGGGTTCAGGTTCGATTGTCACGCGCGAGGATCTAGATCGGAGCCGCGTCCTGACGGTCAACGATGCGTTGCGCCAAGTCGCTGGCGTCTTTCCACGGGACGAGGAGGGGACGGGGGCGCGGCCCAACATCGGGATAAGGGGATTGAACCCGACTAGGTCTTCCAAGGTTCTGTTACTCGAAGACGGGATCCCACTGGCCTTCGCACCATATGGCGACAACGCCAGCTATTATCATCCGCCGCTGAGCCGGTTTGATCGCATCGAAGTTTTGAAGGGCGCTTCGCAGGTGCGGTTCGGACCGCAGACGATAGGCGGCGTCATCAACTATATCACGCCGCGCGCTCCAGAGACGTTCGAGGGCAAGCTGTCGCTGCAGGGGGGCAACCGAAATGGCCTCGGCGCGGACGCGCAGATCGGCGGGCCGGTTCTGGGCGGACGCGCTTTCGTCACCGCCGATCATCGCCAGGCTGCGGGGAGCAGGGACAATCAGTTGCTCCGGTTCACCGACCTGTTCGCCAAGGGCGAATGGGATTTGTCGCCAGATCAGCAGCTAGTTGTAAAGGCAAGTTGGTTCCGTGAGCGGTCAGATATCACCTATTCAGGGGTAACGCGCGCAGAATTCGCGGCCGCGCCACGCGGCAATCCGTTCCCGCGCGGCAGTGACACATTTTCTGCTGATCGCTATGGCCTTTCGGCAGCCCATCGCTGGACACTCGCTACTGGAATCAGTCTGCGCACGGTGGCTTATTGGCAACGGTTTGATCGCGACTGGTGGCGACAGTCCTCGAACTCCACACAGCGCCCCTCCGATGCGTCGGATCCGCTATGTGGCGGCATGGCCAACCTGTTGACCGGGTGCGGCAACGAGGGAAGGCTTCGAAACTACGATACCTGGGGGGTCGAAACGCGAATCTCGCTGGGGCATCGCGACGGGCTGGGGCTCGGCTTTGGCGGACAGACCGAAATCGGCATCCGCTATCATGATGAACGACAGCGCCGTCGCCAGGTAAACGGCGACACCGCCGCTTCCCGAGTGGCTGGGAGTGGCGTCAATGCCGGCCTGCGCGAAAATCAGCTTCGCAATGCGTCCGCATGGTCGGGATTCGTGCAGTCCACACTTGAGTTCGGAAAGCTTGCGATCATCCCGGGCGCGAGGGTTGAAGCAATCGATTTTCGTCGCCGCAACTTGCCCATTGACGTTCTGATCGGTGGCAGGCCGTCGGGCGGGCTGACGACCGAGACCGCCGGCACAAGCAAGTTGCAAAAGATCATCCCCGGGATCGGGGCGACATTCGATATTGCCGATGGCATCATTGCTTATGGCGGCGTCCATCGCGGTTTCGCGCCACCGCGGGTGGAAGATGTCATCACAAGCGCCGGAGGTTCTGTCGATCTCGACGCAGAGTTGAGCTGGAACTGGGAACTAGGCATGCGCGGGACGCTGGTTCGTGGACTGTACGCGGACGCAACCTTCTTCGTGATGGACTTTGAAAATCAGATTGTGCCTCAATCTGTCGCCGGGGGAACCGGGGCCACGTTGACGTCGGCAGGCCGCACGTTGCATCGCGGTGGCGAGTTCTCGTTAAAAGCGTCGAGTTCGGATGCGGGACTGACCAGCGAGACCGATTTCTTTGCTCGTATGGCTGCGACCTGGGTGCCGACAGCGCGCTATGCATCGACCCGTATCGCCACGGCACCGTGCCTTGACGGCGGGGCGGTGGGAACGATGGTGGCGACAGGCAGCGGACCTGTGGCGTGTGGGCTCGCCCGTAACGTGCAGGGCAACCGGCTTCCCTATAGTCCTCGCGTTCTGTTGAGCGCAGCGGTCGGCATTGCCCGTCAGGGCTTTACCGGCCAGATCGAGGTCGTTGGTCAATCAGCAATGTTCGCTGATGACGTCAATCTTTTGGCCGTGACGCCCGACGGCCAGCGCGGACGCATATCCGGCTGGACGACGGCAAACCTCGCACTCAGCTATGGCCCTCCCAAGGGCAAATGGGAGATTTTTGCCAGCGCGCATAACGTTTTTGACCGATTGACAATCGTTGATCGTTCGCGCGGCATCTTGCCGGGCGTTCCGCGCACGGTGCGTCTTGGCGTGTCGCTTCGCATGTAAGCTTGTGAATAAGACGCAGGCGAGCACGCGCCAGCCTTACCATCGCGCGTCTCGCCCGCGAACGGTCGATTGTGGGAGAGCCCCGCCGATCGCGACTGAGCTGTCTTGATCGAGTTGTGGCGTATCTCAAATCTGCCCCTCGCTCCGAGGAAGGATTCACAGCTCGCTCTACATATGATAATGTCCTTTATCACA
>NZ_LSIA01000134.1:0-8413 GCF_001556015.1 Novosphingobium sp. CCH12-A3
GGCATCGAGCGCGGTCGGGATCGGCGGCATGGCGCAGATATGCTCGATCAGGTCGGCGCGCGCGGCCTCGGCCTGCGGGTTGTGGACCGGATTGCCTGCCTCGTCCCACATCGGACGCGAGCGCACGTCGCCGAGTTCGTCCTTGTATTCCTCCATCTGCCGGGTCGGGAAGGCCCGGGTCAGATAGTCGACGACATATTCCTTGCAGTCATAGGCGATATCAAGCGCCTCACGCTCAGCCGGGTCCAGTTCATCGAGCCGCCGGTTAAGGATGGATTCCGCCGTGCTCACCAGTTGGACCACCACGCTGTCCTCCTCGCCCAGGTGCTCGTCGATCGCGGGATAGATCGAGGGCAGCTTCAGCGAGAGCAGGACTTGTCCGAAGAAGCGCAGCTTGGTCCCCTCGAACCGGCTGCGGGCGGCCGCCTTGGCACCGCTGTTGAGGGTCTTGTTCTCGAGCCCATCGACGATGCCGGTGAGTTCGAGCGCGGCCTCGAGGTTCTGGTGAATGATCGTCCAGGCCTCGCAATAGGTATCGTAGACCGCGATCTGCTCAGAGGTCAGGTCATGGCGCAGGATGTCGTACTCTACCCCTGCGAAGCTGAGCGCGCGGGCGAGGTAGAGCCCGGAGGCCTTGAGGTCGCGGGCCACCAATTCCATCGCGGCAATCCCGCCGTCGCGGATTTCGCTGATGAACTGCTCGCGGGTTGCGAACGCCGTGCCCGGCCCCCACAGGCCAAGCCGGACCGCATACGCGAGGTTGTTGACGTCCGAGGCGCCGGTCGCCGAGGCATAGAGCACGCGGGCGCGCGGCAACGTGTTCTGGAGCAGCACGCCGGCGATGCCCTGAAGCGAGCCCTGCTTCTGCCCCAAGGCCCCTTCCCCGCCGGCGACGCCGCCCATTTCGTGGGCCTCGTCGAAGACGATAACGCCTTCGAACTCCTCGCCAGCCCATCGGACAATCTGGTCGAGCCGGGTATCCTCGATGCGCGAACTGCGCAGCGTGCCGTAGGGTACGAACAGGATGCCCTCGGGCGCGGTAATCTCCTCGCCGATCTTCCAGCGGGCAAGATCGAGAATGTCCGACGGCAAGCCGCCGATCGCGGTCCAGTCGCGCTGCGCGTCTTCGAGTAGCGGCGCATTCTTCGAAATCCAGATGTGGCGGCGATTCTCTTTGAGCCACTGGTCGAGAATGCAGGCCGCTGCCTGCCTCCCCTTCCCTGCCCCGGTGCCATCGCCGAGGAAGAACCCGGTGCGGTATAGCTGACCCTCGGGGTCTTCCTTGAGCGCAACTTCGCCGGCAGGGTGGCTGAAGCGGCCGTGCAAGTCGCGGCTCCAGGCTTCGCCCGCATAGATCACGGTTTCGAGCTGGGCGGCGGATAGCAGCCTTGCCGTCACGGTGCGTTCAGGCAGAGAGGGCACGTAGCTTGGCTTCGGCGCGGCGATCGAGGCCATGGCGGCGGATTCGACGAGGTGGGTCGGATGTTCGCCGGCTTCCGCGATCACCACGCGTGAAGGCCGGTAATCGGCATAGACCCCGCGCTGCTCGCCCATCGCAGCAGGTTCTGCAAGCACTTCGTAGGCGACGGGGCGGACGTCGTTGGTCTGGGGAGCTCGCACGATCACGGGCCGTGCTGGACCGGTCTTCACCGAGCGGAACAGGCTGAGCTTTGGTCGGGGCGCTGCCGACGGTGTTGGATCACGCAACGGCGCCCGGAGTGGCACGGTTGGCAGCGCGGCGAAGAGTTCGCCGACCGAACCGCGATTGATCGTGGATACGCCGATCTCGCCTGGCACCTTGTCAATCACCAGCACGCGAACAGCGATCCCGGTGCCGTGCTTGACATAGCCGCCCTTGTCCAGACGGAGCGACAGGACGACCCGCGCGCCTTCAAGGGTGCGCCGGAAGGTTTCTTCGTACCTGGCCGAGGGCGAGAACCAGTCCGGCATGATCGCAACGATCCGGCCACCCGGCAGCAGATGGTCGAGCGCGGCCCGCAGGTGCCTGGCGGCGGTGTTCTGATCTTCGCCGCGCGATTGCGACACCGAAAACGGCGGGTTCATCAGAACAACGCTCGGCCGCGCGGTTCCGGAGAGCAGCGCGCTGAGTTTAGCGCCATCGTGGCGATAGACCTTCTTGCCCGGAAACACGGCCTCGAGCAGGTCGGCGCGGGTTGGCTCGAGTTCGTTGAGGATCAGATCCTTGACCGCGCCCTTGGCGAGCGAAGCGATAATCCCGGTGCCTGCGCTCGGTTCAAGCAACATGTCATCGCTGGAGAGCCGCGCCAGATGAACTGCAAGACGGGCCAGCGCCGGCGGCGTCGAGAACTGCTGGAACTGGATCTGGTCCTCGCTGCGTACCGTGTGGGTTGGCAGTTCGCGCGCCAGCGCCTCCAGCGTGCTGATCGACGCGCCGACGTCCATGCGGCCTACCAGTTCGGGAATGGCCAGGGAGAGCGCGACTTCCAGCGCTTCGAAACTGTCGCGCTGCTGCCAGGCACCTGCGGCGTCATTGCCGCCTGCACTCTCCGTCATGGCTTCGCTCAGAGCGGCGCGGTCGATCGGAACAGCGAGCAGCAGCTTGGCGGCAAGTGTGCGCGCAGCGCCGAGAATGGCGCTGGCGCGCGGAATCGTTGTGGTCATGCGGTGAACTCCTGAGCTCGTGCCGATCAGCGGCACGCCCGCTCCAGCCCCCCTCCCCTCACCGCTTCAGAAGCTGCGCCCAGTCGTTCATGCGGCCCGGCGGCCATTCGGTCTCGATAGCAAGTCCGGGGCGTTGGTAGGATTCGGCAGCGCGATCGCGCGCGCGCCTGCCCACGGCGTCGTTGTCCGCGAGCAGGATGATGGTTGCGACTGAGGCCGGGATGTCGACCTGGTGGAAGCGTTTGGCACCCATGGTCGCCCAGGCCTGGATACCCGTGAGCGACGTATAGGCAGCCGCAGTCTCGAAGCCCTCGCAAATGCCGATGGTCTTACCTGGCGGGCCGTTGGTCCACGCAGCACCGATGGCCTGGCCGAGGACGCGCTTCTCGGTGTAGGCCGATGTCGACGGATCGAGGAAAATCCGCTGGATCGCGGCGATCTCGCCCGCCTTGCGCATCGCGACGAGGAGTGCCGGCTCGAAGCTCGCAAGCATCCCCTGCCCTCGTGGACACCGGGGGTGAAAGCGCAGGTCTTCGAGTGGTGCCCAGATCTGGCGCACCTCGCGCACATATCGCTCGGCTAGCGTTCCTTCGACTGAACGCGCTGACCGCCAGATGCTGAGGTGAATTTCCGTGCTGCGCTGGAAGCTGGGAGTCACGCCAGAGGCATCGACGGTCGGCAGGTCTGCGATGCGTCGAAGTGCTCTGATTACGTCCCGGCTGTCGCAACCTGCGTGGCACGTTACGAGAATGGCTCGATCACCCTGGCGGATGGACAGAGATGGGGTTCTGTCGGCATGGCAAGGGCACCGACACATTGCGGTATTGCCGGACCAATTGCCCCCGATGCGCCGAACAAGGCTGCGTAGGTCGGGACTGGGATTGTTGTTGACGATGGGCATGACTGCCCAGTTCGACCCTACTCCCCTCCCCCTCGTCCTGCGCTTCAGCCTAACCGAAGTGCTCGGAAATCATCGGTCAGCCGGCATCCGAATTTGCGCGTCGCTCGGCATAACGAATGACAAAGGCTTCCCAGACTCTCAGCCACTCCGCATCAGTCCGCTCTTGTTTGATACCGGGAAAGCCGGTGCGGAATGCGTTCGCCATGGTGTCGACGCACCAGGGCTTACCCTTCTCAAGCCCGATTGCTCGGAACTTAGTTTCCCTTTCGCCATAGGTCAGGCTGCCTGCTGGGAAAGGGAATACGGGCTCGGAGACCTTGATGTCCCGAACAGTCGACCGAGGAGCTTTGGTGACCGATGATCTCGGTGCGGTTTCCGGGGCCAGAGCGCCCAGCAACCGCAAGTGCGGGCCAACGAGCTTCCGCTCTAAAGGTGCCGGTGAAGGCCGCAGCACTACTTTCCTCCCGCTGAAATCGACGTCAGCGTTCGGGTAGACAGCGGAGACCAATTGCATTGTTTCGCGCACGGTCTGGCGGAAGCGTTTGCTGTCGGCGTCGTTCCCCAAGTGCTTGGCCAATTGGTCCCAAGATATTACCTGGCCTCGGTCGCTGCTGATCCGCGGGAGCCTATACGCGAGGTAGGTATAGAGATCGAGCGCTGTGGGTGTCCCCTTAAGCTCACGGATTGCAATTTCGTTCAACGGAACGGCGTGGTCGATAAGGTGACTATAGAACGCCTCGGACATCCGGATTTCGCGAGCAAACGCGCCATTTTTTTCCAGCGATCCTGCGTATTCGTTTGAAATCTTTACGTCTCGCACGGCGAATGCGTTGTCGCCGGCGTCGTTGCCTTCCCAACGAATTTGCCATTCACACGCAAGCAGCCGATCGACTTGCTCGCGCATCAGATTGGCCGTTCCCCGTGGGCCATAAGAGACGGTCTGGTAGCCAAGTCGGCGCATCCATTCCGTGAAATTACGCCCCAAATAAACGTCTCGCGATCGCTTAGTGACGGCCTGAGAAAGCAGATAGATCAGCGCAACGCGTGGATAAGCTCCATATGGCACACCAACGCTTCGTAGCACGGGCTTACCATCCACCGTCTGGAGAACCGGCCGTGGATTGATGGCCAGTGCATATTTTCCGTCTTCGCGAAGAATCGGTAGAGTATCATCCTTCGGACGCTTGGTGGGCAGCGACATGGCGCACAATGCGGAATGCAGAAATGCCGGAACGGGTTCTTCGTCCTGGACGCGAAGGAAGGCATCCATCGTGAGTTGAGTGCCGGCAGACTGCGCTAGGGAGCGGACTCGCTCTTCACCGCCGCCTAGCATTGCTAGGGCGTATTGATGTCCGATTGGACGCAGTGTGTCTCCGCTCATTGAACCGTCCCTTCCCGACTCATTGGAGCCTCGGGTTGGTCGTTAAACAACAGGTTTGAGCTTCGAAAGCAAGGCCATTGGCAGTTTCGACGGGTTTCCGAGCCTAAAACCTCCAAGTTGGCCGATGATCTCGGAGCGGTTTGGCGGGGAGAAACCAAATCCAATCTCAATTTTGGAAAAAAGCGATTCGCGAATCGGTTTTTCTAGGAGATTCCTTTAGTAGGTATGGGCTCCGAGATCATCGGTCCAAAGGGAACCGAGATCATCGGGGAAACGCACTGAATTCATCGGCTTGCACCGAGATCATCGGTGATTGTCCACAGCCGGATCAATTCGGCCGTCAGGGCGCCCAGCTGACTGTGGGGTTGTCGCCCGCTGGCCCTCTCCCTGCACCCGACATCATCGGTCTGAGTCCCTACGTGCTGCATCGAGCCGACTCCTGATTCGCGAAAGGGCACGGAGATCATCGGTCAATTTGTAAGGTTGGTGGCCGAAGTTTGCTCAAAACTGCCAAGAGTGCTAATTGGCGCCCTCAATCTCACAAAGCGGTGATCATGGCTACCGACGCAGCGCTCGACGCACAACCCGATGAACTCTTGGAAGACGGCCTTGGCAATCTGCACCGCAAGGCCCTCACCATCCTGAAGCGTATTCGTGACGGTGCGCTCGATCCGGAGACCGGGAAAAAGGTTGGCCCGTCGTATTCCATTTCGAAGGCGGCCTCCCTTGTGGGGCGAACAGCGTCTGCAATTCGCGAAGCTGAGCGTGATGGCCGCCTCCCCCAGCGCGACCGAACCGCTTCTGGCCACCGGGTCCAGTACTCATTGGAAGAATTGGATCATATGCGTGCCGTTTTTGGCACTCGCCCGTGGCGCGCTCCGACGGACACCCCGGCGGTCATCTCCGTCTCGAACTTCAAAGGGGGAGTAGGTAAGTCGACTCTGGCCCTGCACCTCGCACAGCACTTTGCCATTCACGGCTACAGGGTACTGTTCATCGACTGCGACAGCCAAGCCAGTTCGACGATGATGTTTGGCTATCGGCCGGATGTCGATCTGACCGAGGATGATACCCTCTACGGCCACTTCCATAATCCTGAACTGTTGGGCGTTCGTTCGATCATCCGGAAGACGCACTTTTTCGGGCTCGACCTGATCCCCGCCAATCTCAAGCTCTACAATCTAGAATACGAGATCGCCGGCTACCTGGCACAAAATCAGAACTTCGACATCATCGACATGATCGCCGAAGCCATCGATACGGTCGTCGATGACTACGACATCGTCATCATGGATCCGCCTCCGGCGCTTGGCATGGTTTCGATGGCAGTGCTGCAGGCAGCTAATGCAATGGTAATTCCTGTGCCGCCGAGCGTCATCGACTTCGCATCGACCGTGTCGTTTATCGACATGGCGCGCACAACGATGAAGCAGCTCGAGCAGCTCGCGAAGCGGGTGAAGCCGGCCTACAATTTTATCCGCCTCGTTGGCAGCAGGGTGGATGAAAGCAAGTCTATGCACCGCGAGATTCTTTCGATGATGCGGCAGGTCTTCGGCGGCTCGATGGCGACTTCTGTCCTCAAGACCAGCGCAGAAATAGACAATGCCAGTTCGCGCATGAAGACGGTCTTTGAACTTGATCGACCGGTGACATCCCATGAGGTTCACAACCGGTGCATGAAGCATTTGAGCGACGTTTGCAGAGAAATCGAGGCGGATGTCATTCGGTCCTGGGCGAGCAGGGCAGGGGAGGCGGTCTAGGGCCGTTGCCACGTGGCAACAAAGAGAAAATACAGTTAAAATACAAAAATTAAGCTCATTTTTGAGAAATTAGACTGGTGAGATAGGGCGAGATTTTATTGGCTGAACGATGGATGTTGCCACGTGGCAACGTGCGAAGATTCAGAGTGAAATCGAGGCCCAGGCAGGGCTTGTTGCCACGTGGCAACAAGCGGCCGCCAAATGTGATTTGAAAGGTTTGGAGTAGGCGATGGCAAAGGGTAACCGGGGCTTCGGCAGCAGTTTGACAGAGGGGCTCGACGACGAGATCGACGTCGGCAGCCCTGCGCCATCGGAAAGCATCATGGCGAGCCGTAGTCAGAGCCTTGCGAGAATTGCTGCTGGTAAAGTCGTCACGGATCGTACCGAGTGGGTCGATCCATCTCGCTGTCGACCCTGGCGTCTGCATAACCGCGATCTGGACCACTTGAACGAAGAGAGCTGCCGCGATCTCATCGACGCATTCCTCTCCGCTAAGAAGCAGCGCATTCCCGCGATCGTGCGCCGCCTCAAGGATGACCCAGACTACGACTTCGAAATAATCGCCGGCGTAAGGCGATGGTGGACCGTTCAGTGGCTACGCGAGCATCATCACCCGGAATATGAATACCTCGTCACAATCCAAAACGTTTCGGACGAGGAAGCGTTCAGGGTTTCGGATATCGAGAACAGGTCGCGCAAAGATATCTCAGACTGGGAACGGGCGAAGGAGTATTCGCGGGCGCTGGAGGAGTTCTATGATTCCAACCAGAGTGAAATGGCAGAGCATCTGAAGATCTCGCGGTCATGGCTCAGCCGCCTGCTCGATGTGGCGCGGTTGCCGGCCGAGATCGTGAACGCCTTTCCGGACACGCATGGCATCACGGTCCGCATTGCAAGAGACATCAAGCCACTCACTTCAGAGAAGCGCACCCTGGATTTGATGGCCGCAGAAAGCAGGGCCATTGTTGCTGAGCGCGAAGATCTGGGAACGGCTATGCCCGCTCCGGAAGTCGCAAAGCGCCTTATTCGGGCAACTGTCGCTCCCGCAAAACCTGCTGGTGGGGAGGTCGAAGTGAAGGGCGCCGCTGGCAAAGTGATCTTGCGCTATGCCCATTCTTCGAGGAGCGGATATACCTTCAAGGTGCCCGCGCGTAGCGGCGCATCGGCATCTGAAGTCTTGAAGGCCATTGAGGCTATCCTGACGTCCTGACCTTTTGGAGGCGTTGCCGCGTCCGTGGAGTCGTGTGACAGATCGCCTGGGTGAATCAGTCTGACTCGACTGATTCAAAATTCCCGTTGGAACGCGCGATTCTATCTGCGGCATGTGCTGTCGCATGGACAGCTTGAACCACGGCAGTTTCGTCTGGCTGGAGGCGGTATGCGGTGAACGCAATATCGCGCGGCGTTATACCGTCGCCCTGAGCCAGGATCTGTTCGGTGCGTCGATCGTCGAATTCGCCTGGGGGCGGATCGGGACCAAAGGGCAGGGGAGGGCGGTCTCGTTTGCGAGCGAGGATGAGGCGGCGCGCTTTGCCCGCCATCTGCTGCGCCGCCGGGCGTCCGCGCCCAAGCGGATCGGCGTGACCTACCGCGAGGTCGCGTTGGCGCCGTAGGAGGCCTCAGGAGCCTCTGTGAGCGCCTTTGGGGGCCAGGGCATGGTCTCCGGGGCGCAGCGTCGCCAGATCGGCTTTCTCGAGCGCCGTAGCGGCCTGTGAAGCGGTGCGGCGG
>NZ_LSIA01000135.1:0-31160 GCF_001556015.1 Novosphingobium sp. CCH12-A3
TCGACAGGGCAAAGTGGCGGGAGCGACCAGCGCCCCCGCCCTGGCGATCTTACTTGCCCTGCCAGTTCGGCTTGCGCTTCTCGGCAAAGGCGGCGGCGCCTTCGCGTGCGTCGCTCGACGTGAATACCGGCGCGATATAGGCCTGCTGCTTCTTCCACATTTCCGCCTCGGTCCACTCGTGCGAATCGCGGATGATGCCCTTCGACGCGATCAGTGCGAGCGGACCGTTCTCGGCGACCTTCGCTGCCAGAGCCTTTGCTGCTTCCAGCGACGGGCCCTCGACGATCTGGTTGATGAAGCCAAGCTCATAAGCGCGCTGGGCGGTGATGAAGTCGCCGGTCAGCGCCAGTTCCATGGCGATGCGCGGCGGGATCTGGCGCGGCAGCTTGATCAGGCCACCGGCAGCAGCGGCAAGTCCGCGCTTGGCTTCGGGAATGCCGAACTTGGATGAAGCGCTCGCCACGATCAGGTCGCACGACAGCGCCAGTTCCATGCCGCCCGCCAAGGCATAGCCATCGACCGCAGCGATGATCGGCTTCTTCGGCGTCCATTCCGACAGGCCGCCAAAACCGCGCCCGGGAATCGAGGGCGACTCCCCGCGCAGGAAGCCCTTGAGATCCATCCCTGAACAGAACGTGCCGCCAGCCCCGGTGAGGATCGCACAGCGCAGGTCGGCATCGGCATCCAGCCGGTCCATCGCTGCCGAAATGCCCTCGGCCGCAGCCTTGTTCATGGCATTCTTTGCATCGGGCCGGTTGATCGTGACGATCAGCACGTTGCCATCGACTTGGGTAAGGACTTCCGCCTCGCTCATCGCATCTCTCCAAAAGGACTTCCACCCGGCTTTAACCGGTCACTTAAATATCTGCATTGCCCATGCGCCGATGTCCAGCGCAAAGCCTGCAAAAATTGCGCGAATCGCCCCACTGCCTTGCGCACCGGCAAGCCTCTGCTAAGGGAAGGCGCAATTTCTCTCCCCAGCTTGAAAGACAGGACGGACATGGCGAAGATCAAGGTGAAGAACCCGGTCGTCGAACTCGACGGCGATGAAATGACCCGGATCATCTGGGAATGGATCCGCGAGCGCCTGATCCTCCCCTACCTCGACATTGACCTCAAGTACTACGACCTCTCGGTCCAGAAGCGCGACGAGACGGACGACCAGGTCACCATCGATTCCGCCAATGCAATCAAGCAGTACGGCGTCGGCGTGAAGTGCGCCACGATCACGCCTGACGAACAGCGCGTCGAGGAATTCAACCTCAAGTCGATGTGGAAGTCGCCCAACGGCACGATCCGCAACATCCTTGGCGGCGTGGTCTTCCGCGAACCGATCGTGATCCAGAACGTGCCCCGCCTCGTTCCGGGCTGGACCGACCCGATCGTCGTCGGCCGCCACGCCTTCGGCGACCAGTACCGCGCCACCGACTTCGTCGTCCCCGGCCCCGGCAAGCTGCGCCTCGTCTGGGAAGGCGACAACGGTGAGACGATCGACCGCGAAGTGTTCAACTATCCCTCGGGCGGCGTCGCCATGGCGATGTACAACCTCGACGATTCGATCCGCGACTTCGCCCGCGCGTCGTTCAACTACGGCCTGTCGCTGGGCTGGCCGGTCTACCTGTCGACCAAGAACACCATCCTCAAGGCCTACGACGGCCGCTTCAAGGATCTGTTCCAGGAAGTGTTCGACACCGAAGGCTTCAAGGAAAAGTTCGCCGCCGCCGGCATCAGCTACGAACACCGCCTGATCGACGACATGGTCGCCTCGGCGCTCAAGTGGTCGGGCAAGTTCGTCTGGGCCTGCAAGAACTACGACGGTGACGTGCAGTCCGACACGGTTGCGCAGGGCTTCGGCTCGCTCGGCCTGATGACCTCGGTCCTCATGTCGCCCGACGGCAAGACCATCGAAGCCGAAGCTGCCCACGGCACCGTGACCCGTCACTACCGTCAGCACCAGCAGGGCAAGCAGACCTCGACCAACCCGATCGCCTCGATCTTCGCGTGGACCCGCGGTCTGATGTACCGCGGCAAGTTCGACGAGACCCCGGAAGTCGTGAAGTTCGCCGAAACGCTCGAGCGCGTCTGCATCGAAACCGTCGAAAGCGGCAAGATGACCAAGGACCTCGCCCTGCTGATCGGCCCGGATCAGGCCTGGATGACCACCGAGAAGTTCTTCGAAGCCATCGTCGAGAACCTCGAAGCCGAAATGAAGAACTGGGCATAAGCGCCGGTTCCATTACGGAAACAGCAAAGGGCTCCGGTTGCCGCCGGGGCCCTTTTGCTTTGGCAACAGTTCGACATGCAGAAACGGGTGACACCATTGCCCCCCTCCCCTAACCTTCGCCAATGGCAGGCAATCTCGAACCGACGACCGCACTTTCCGACGCTCTTGTAATCCTCGGTGCCGCAGGCATCGTCATCCCGGCCTTCGCCCGCTTCCGCATCACCCCGATCATCGGCTTCATCCTCGTCGGACTGGTGGTCGGCCCGTTCGGCCTCGGCGCGCTCGTGCCGCAGTACCCCTGGCTGTACCACTTCACCATTTCCGATCCGGCCGCGATCACGCCTTTCGCGGAGTTCGGCATCATCCTCCTGTTGTTCGAGATCGGCCTGGAGCTGTCCTTCAATCGCCTGTGGGACATGCGCCGACTGGTCTTCGGCCTTGGCGCGATGGAGCTTGGCATTTCGGCCTTCCTCCTGTCGGCGGCACTTCTGGCCACCGGTTTGCAGATCAGCGGCGCTTTCGGCCTCGGCCTTGCACTTGCGCTTTCCTCGACCGCGCTGGTCCTGCCCATCGCCGGCACCCATGGTCCCGTCGGCCGCGCCGCGCTGTCGATGCTCCTGTTCGAGGATATCGCGCTCGTGCCGATCATCTTCATCCTTGGTGCAATGGGCCCGGTCGCCGCGCATTCGGATGGCCCAACCCTTGGCGAAACGCTGCTTTATGGCGGCATCGTCATTGCCGTCCTGCTGGTCGGCGGACGCCTGCTGCTACCGCGCCTTTTCGCCCAGGCTGCACAGACGAAGAGCCCCGAGTTGTTCCTTGCTGCCACGATGCTGGTTGTGATCGCCGCAGCGCTGTCGACGTCTCTCGTCGGCCTCTCGCCGATCATGGGCGCGCTGCTGGCGGGCCTGCTCATCGCCGAGACCGAGTATCACACCGAGGTCGAAGCGATTACCAAGCCGTTCAAGGGCCTCGCGCTGGGCGTTCTCCTCATCACCATCGGCATGGGCATAGATTTGCGCGTCGTCTGGGCACAGATCGGGCCGCTCACCCTCGCAGTCGTCGGTGTGGTGGTGCTCAAAGCGCTTGTCACGATGTTCGCCCTACGCGCCATGGGCAAGGAGCGCGCTACCGCACTCGAAGCCGGCATCCTGATGGCCAGCCCATCGGAAACTACCCTGATCGTGCTGACCACGGCCGCCGAGGCAACCCTCATCGACCGGGAGACTGCCCAATTCTGGCAGATCGTCACCGCCATCGGCCTGACAATTACGCCGCTCTTGGCCAAACTCGGTGAGACATGGGGGCAGCGGGTCGCGCGCGGGACTGCGGACGTCGGACAGAATACGTTCGTCGAGGAGCCGGAAGGCGAGCGCGTCGTCGTCATGGGCTTCGGCCGCGTCGGCAGGCTCATCGCCGAGATGCTGACGGTCCACAAGGCCGCCTGGCTCGGCATCGATTCGGACCCCGGCATCGTCAGGAACGCGCGCAAGGATGGCCTGCCGGTCCTGTTCGGCAACGTCGACAGCGAAGCGGCCATCGCCCGGCTTGGCCTCGATGATGCCAAGGCGATGATCCTGACGATGGACGAACCCGTCCTCATCCTGCGCATGGTCAAGCGCCTGCGCAGCGCACATCCCGACCTGCCGATCATCGTCCGCGCGCGCGACGCGACGCACGCCGCCGCGCTTTACAAGGCCGGCGCCAGCCATGCCGTGCCCGAGACGCTCGAAAGCTCGCTACAGTTGTCCGAAGCTGTGCTCGTCGATCTCGGCTTCCCGATGGGCCCGGTCATCGCCTCGATCCATGAAAAGCGCGACGAACTGCGCCAGAAGATCAAGGAGGAAGGCGAGCTCAATTCGCTTCCCAAGCTCAAGTCTGCCTCGCTCCGGGAACGCTCTGCCTGACAGCCCGCAACCGATCTCCTTGCCCTGTGTTTTCATGGCAAGGAGAGAAACATGACCCACCGCAGCAACAAGCCCGACCTGAACCCGGCAACGCAGGACGATCAGCCGAACAAGGGCCCGATCAAGGGGCCGCAGCAGACCGACGCCACGATGCGCGAAAAGGATCTGGCCCGCGGCTCCGAACCCGAAACGCGCGGCGCCAGCGGGCGCAGGCAATGACGGTCAATTCGAAAGAACAGCCTTAGCCGCAGCAATCGCCTCGGCAGCCTTTGCTCCGTCCGGACCGCCGCCTTGGGCCATGTCCGGACGGCCACCACCGCCCTTGCCGCCAAGTGCTTCCACGCCTGCGCGCACCATATCGACCGCGCTTACCTTTCCGACGAGATCCTCTGTCACCGCCGCCGCGATCGAAGCCTTGCCCTCGTTCACCGCCACGATCACCGCAACGCCCGAACCCAGACGCTGCTTTGCCTGATCGAGCAGTCCGCGCAGTTCCTTGGGGTCCAGCCCGTCGAGCACCTGGCCCGAGAACTTCACGCCGCCCACTTCCTCGTCCGCGTTCTCCGCCTTGGCTGCACCGCCGCCCAGCGCCAGCGCCTTCTTGGCCTCGGCCAGTTCGCGCTCGAGCTTCTTGCGCTCTTCCATCAGGGCGGACACGCGGGCTTCCACGTCTTCCGGCGTCGTGCGCAGGATCGATGCGGTGTGTTTCAATGCCTCTTCGCGGGCCACGAACCACTGCCGCGCGCCCTCGCCGGTCAGCGCCTCGATGCGGCGCACGCCCGACGAGACCGCGCTTTCGCTGACGATGCGGAACACGCCGATATCGCCCAGCGCCCGAACGTGCGTGCCGCCGCACAGTTCGACCGAATAGTGCTTCTCCGTCGCACGGCCCATCGAAAGCACGCGCACTTCCTCGCCATACTTTTCACCGAACAGTGCCATCGCCCCCGCCTCGATCGCATCATCGGGGCTCATCAGGCGCGTCGTCACTGGTTCGTTGGCACGAATCTCGGCGTTCACTTCCGCTTCGATCGCGGCAATGTCCTCAGGCGTCAGTGCAGTCGGCTGCGAGAAGTCGAAACGCAGGCGATCGGCGGCGACCAGCGAGCCCTTCTGCGTCACGTGCCCGCCAAGGCGATTGCGCAGTGCCGCATGCAGGAGGTGCGTGGCCGAGTGGTTGGCGCGGATTGCATCGCGACGTTCGACATCGATGTCGAGCTTCACCACGTCACCAACCTTGATCGCCCCGGCCTCGACCTTCGCGTTGTGCGCGTGCAGGCGGCCCAGCGGCTTGGCGGTGTCGCTCACGGCCAGCTTGAGACCATCGGCGCCGGTGATCGTCCCTGCGTCACCGGTCTGGCCACCGCTTTCGCCGTAGAACGGCGTCTGGTTGACGATCACGGTAACGTCGTCGCCCGCCGCAGCATTGTCGACTTCCTTGCCGTCCTTGACCAGCGCCACGACCTGCGCCTCGCCGGTGGTGGCGGTGTAGCCGGTGAACTCGGTCGCGCCGACACGCTCGGCAACATCGAACCACACTTCGCTGTCCGCAGCCTGGCCGGAACCCTTCCACGCCGCACGCGCCGCCGCCTTCTGCTGCGCCATCGCCGCATCGAAGCCTTCGCGGTCCACCGCGATGCCGCGTGCGCGCAGTGCGTCTTCGGTCAGGTCGTACGGGAAACCGTAAGTGTCATAGAGCTTGAATGCGGTCTCGCCCGGCAGCGCATCGCCCTCGCCCAGCGCAGCGGTCGCTTCGTCGAGCAGCTTGATGCCGTTCGAAAGCGTGCGGCGGAACTGCACTTCCTCGCGCAGCAGGGTTTCCTCGATCAGCGGCTGTGCACGGCCCAACTCAGGATAGGCAGCGCCCATCTCGGCGACCAGTGCCGGCACCAGGCGGTGCATCAGCGGGTCCTTGGCGCCCAGCAGGTGCGCGTGGCGCATGGCGCGGCGCATGATACGGCGCAGCACATAGCCGCGGCCCTCGTTCGAAGGCAGCACGCCATCGGCCAACAGGAAGCTGGTCGAGCGCAGATGGTCGGCAATCACGCGATGGCTGGCGCGCTGCTCGCCCTCGGCCTTGACCGAGGTCAGGCTTTCGGATGCGGCGATCAGCGCCTTGAACGTGTCGGTGTCGTAGTTGTCGTGTTCGCCCTGCAGAACGGCGGCAATGCGCTCGAGGCCCATGCCGGTATCGATGCTCGGCTTGGGCAGGCTGCCGGTGATTTCACCCGCGGTCTGCTCGAACTGCATGAACACGAGGTTCCAGATCTCGATGAAGCGGTCGCCATCCTCTTCCGGCGATCCCGGAGGGCCGCCCCAGATGTGATCGCCATGATCGAAGAAGATTTCGGAGCAGGGACCACACGGGCCATCGTCGCCCATCGCCCAGAAGTTGTCCTTGGTGGCGATGCGGATGATGCGATCTTCAGGCAGGCCTGCGATCTTCTTCCACAGCTCGAACGCCTCGTCGTCGGTATGGTAGACGGTGGCGAGCAGCTTGTCCTTGGGCAGGCCCCATTCGCGCGTCAGCAGCGTCCACGCATGGGTGATCGCCTGCTCCTTGAAGTAGTCGCCGAACGAGAAGTTGCCGAGCATCTCGAAGAAGGTGTGATGCCGCGCAGTGTAGCCGACGTTGTCGAGATCGTTGTGCTTGCCGCCCGCGCGCACGCACTTCTGCGACGAGGTGGCGCGTGGGGTCGCGCGTGTCTCGAGCCCGGTGAAAACGTTCTTGAACGGCACCATCCCGGCGTTCGTGAACATCAGCGTCGGGTCGTTGTAGGGCACCAGCGGCGCAGACTGCACCACATCGTGCCCGTGCGAGCCGAAGTATTCGAGGAAGGAGCGGCGGATTTCGTTCGTCGAAGTCATGAAAGGCCGATTAGGCGAGCGTTCGGCGCGCTACAAGCACGTTTCATCCATCATTGTGATCGGACGTGGCGCTTACCAGCCACGCCGCAGCATTGAATGCCACCACGCCGTCCCGATGATGGGCCTCCACAAGCTCGGCGAGCCGCATCTCGACCGCTGCGCGCTCGGCCTCGCGCAAAGTCCGCAAGGCCGCCGCAGCAGGTCCGATGCGGCGGAACAGCGCCATCGCCTCGCCCACGGCATCTGGCCCGGTGCCGGCGATGTACCGGAAATCCACCGGCGCGAACTCCACCGCCCGCCATCCTGCCATGCAGCGTCGCACGTGCTCCGGCAGGGCGAATGCGAAGGGGCCCGGCGCAGTTGGCGAAGCTGGCGGAGAATCACCTTTCGGCAGTAGCGCCGCGATGGCCGCCGCCCAGTCGTTCTCGGCAGCCTTGCGAAAGCACGAGAAGACCATGCGCGCTCCTGGCATCGCCTGCGCGGCCAGATGGGCGAAGGCAGCTTGCGGTTCGGAGAAGAACATCACGCCGTGGCGCGATACATACAGGTCCGGCCGTGACGCGGGTTGCCACTGCGAGGCATCGGCCAGCTCGAACGTCAGGTTTGGCTGAATGGCGCGGGAGCGGGCCGCATCGACCAGATCGGCAGAGATATCCACGCCGGTCACCTGCGCTTGCGGCCTTGCCTCGGCAATGGCGATCGACAGCTCCCCCGCTCCGCAACCGATATCTGCAACAGCCGCGCCCGGCTCTCGAGCGATGGCGGCCAGAAGTTTGGGTGTCAGGTCGGAAAAGCTGACATCGGTGCGCCGCCATTCGCTGGCCCAGCTCCGTCCGACCGTCCCCTGCCAGTCACTCGCGTTGGTCATGCCTTACATCCCGAAATAGTCGCCGCCCTTTTCGCGCGCGCGCTGCCACGCGGGCCGCGCGTGGATGGCCGCGACGAATGCCGCGAGCTTTGGGAAGCGCGCACCCGCTCCTTGCATGACCGCGATCTCTGCCGGGAAGCTCATCATCACATCCGCCCCGGTCCAATCGTCGCCGATGAAGTGGCCGGACGGGCGCAGGATCTGCTCCATGTAGCCAAAATGGGCTGCCAGCTGTTCGTCGATGCGCGGCTTCAGCGGCGCGGCAGCCTCTCCAAGGCGCGAGGTATAAAGCTGCAGGAGGACGGGGGTCATGGCCGAGCCTTCGGCAAAATGCATCAGTTCAAGGTGCCGCAGGGCGTCGTCCGAACCTTCCGCCGGGAGCCAGGTGCCCTTGCCATAGCGTTCGCACAGGACCTGCACGATCGCGCCCGATTCCTCGATGACCCGGCCATCGATCTCCAGCAGGGGCGATTTGCCCAGCGGGTGCACGGCCTTCAGTTCGGGCGGGGCAAGGTTGGTCACCGCATCGCGCTGATAGTGCCGAATCTCGTAATCGACGCCAAGCTCCTCCAGCAACCAGAGGACCCGTTGCGAACGGCTGTTGTTGAGATGGTGAACGATGATGCCCATGGCGATTCTCCGTGCGGTTTAAGTGGAAGGTTAACCCGCAACCGCCGGCGCGCAAACAAAAAGCCCGCGCGATCCTGCCGGGGAACGCGCGGGCTCTTTGTCTGGCTGGCGGGCCCGGCTTGCACCGGGGATGGAGGCTGCCCGCCGCCTTGAAGATCAGACGTCGTCGTCCGCGTCCGGACCGACCATCAGACCTTCGGCAACCTTGTCGGTGCGGCCGCGGATCGCGGCTTCCAACCGGTCGCAAAGTTCGGAATTCTCGCGCAGGAAGTTCTTGGCGTTCTCGCGCCCCTGCCCGATGCGGATCGAGTCATAACTGAACCAGGCACCCGACTTCTCGACCAGCCCGGCCTTGACGCCGAGGTCGAGGATTTCGCCGATCTTCGAGATGCCTTCGCCATACATGATGTCGAATTCAACCTGCTTGAACGGCGGAGCCACCTTGTTCTTGACCACCTTCACGCGCGTGGCGTTGCCGACGATCTCGTCACGATCCTTGATCTGGCCAGTGCGGCGGATGTCGAGGCGGACCGAGGCGTAGAACTTGAGCGCGTTACCGCCCGTCGTCGTCTCGGGGTTGCCGTACATCACGCCGATCTTCATGCGCAGCTGGTTGATGAAGATCACCATGCAGCGCGAACGGCTGATCGAACCGGTCAGCTTGCGCAACGACTGGCTCATCAGGCGGGCCTGCAGGCCGACGTGGCTGTCGCCCATCTCGCCTTCGATTTCCGCACGCGGCACGAGCGCGGCCACCGAGTCCACCACCAGCACGTCGATCGCGTTGGAACGGACGAGCGTGTCGGTGATTTCCAGCGCCTGTTCGCCAGTATCCGGCTGCGACACGATCAGGTTGTCGATATCGACACCCAGCTTCTTGGCATAGACCGGGTCGAGCGCATGCTCGGCATCGATGAATGCCGCCGTGCCACCGGTCTTCTGGGCCTGGGCGATGACGTGCAGCGCGAGCGTGGTCTTGCCCGAGCTTTCCGGCCCATAGACTTCGATCACGCGTCCGCGCGGCAGACCGCCGACACCGAGTGCGATATCAAGCCCCAGCGACCCGGTGGAGATCGCCTCCACCTGCATCGCTTCCTTCGAGCCCAGCTTCATTGCCGAACCCTTGCCGAACGCACGGTCAATCTGTGCAAGGGCTGCGTCGAGCGCCTTCTGACGATCCATGTCCTTGATCTTACCTTCCTCGATGAGCTTGAGCTGAGCCGCCATGGCTTCGTTTCCCTTGCTAGAGTTGGCTGACACGAGCCGTCAACAAGGGTTATGTACTCGTTGTGTTCCCGTGGAACAAGAGGGGAACGATATATTCGCGCCGATTTGGCAACGCCTTGGCGCAAATCCTTAGCTTATCTCGCTTTTCTCGCAATATGCGCGGCCGGCAGGATGGTGCGCAAACGGCGTTATCCACGACGCGGGTCGGTTTCGTGCCAAATTGGACGCGCTTCCGTGAAGCGTTGCTTGTGGTCGAATCGCGGCGCCCTGCCATTCACCGATCGCAGAGCCGGCCGCCGTCATTGCAAGAATGCAGAATATCTATAAAGTTAACCCCGACCGTATATCGAAAGTTACTGCTAAATGTCTCAATCCCGTAAGCCGCAGTCTGCGGCCGGTGGCGGCGGCGGGGGCAGACCAGGGAGCCCGCCCCCGGGCGCGAAGCCGAAAGGCCCGCGCCAGGAAGTCGTCAGTGCACGTACGCTATACTTCGGGAATGGCGATCCAGCGCCCGAAACCGCGCTCGCTCGCGCGATCTCGGGCCGGGTTCAGCTCCACCGCATTACCGACGATTACATCGGCCATATCGACGACAGTCGGGAATACTATAACACGCTTTTCGTCATTGGCAGCGACCCTGTCCGGATCCGCAAGCTCATGCGCATCTACCGGCCCTTGCTGAAAATGAAGGCCAAGATAGTCATCATGCGCGAAGTACGGCCAAGCGTGAAAGCGCAGTTGCTCAATGCCGGTTTCGACGATGTCTTCGATCGTGAAATGCCGGTCGCCGAGGCTGCAGCGCGCGTGCGAGCCGTGCTGGGCCGCATCGCCCAGAGCCAGCAGTCGAAGGTCGTCGAGGAAGTCAGGGACCTGCATCTTCAGCACTTCACCCGAGAGCCACTGCTCGGCCGCGAGGCGCGTGTCCTGTCCATGCTCGTAGCCGCGCGCGGGTCACCTGTGCGGAGCAGCCAGCTTGCCATCAGTGGCCGTTCGACGCATCGACCGATCAGCACGAAGTCGCTGCAAGTCCTGATTTCCGGCCTGCGCTCCAAGCTGCGTCCAAATCTGCGAATCGTCAGTCAGGGCCCGGCAGGGTACTCCCTGCAGGAGATCTCTCCGGTCCGGTCATTGCTCGACAGCGCCTCGAAGATAACTTGAGCAACCGACCGTCTGACCCGAGGGTGCCCCGTTCGGCGCCCCCGGTTCTCCAGCCTCGCCTTCCGGATCAGACGACGCCGAAGGCCAGCATCGCATCGGCCACCTTCTTGAAGCCGGCGATATTCGCTCCCTTGACGTAGTCGATATAGCCGCCGCCCTGATCGCCATAGGCGAGGCACGACTTGTGGATGCCCGACATGATGTCCTTGAGCATCTGCTGGAGTTCTTCCTCCTTCCACGAGCGGCGTTCGGAGTTCTGGCTCATTTCGAGGCCGGAGACGGCCACGCCGCCAGCGTTGGAGGCCTTGCCTGGCGCGTAAAGGATCTTGGCTGCCTTGAAGACATGCACACCGTCCAGATCGGTCGGCATGTTGGCACCCTCGGCCACCGCCTTGCAGCCGTTGGCGATCAACATGCGCGCATCATCGCCGAGCAGTTCGTTCTGGGTCGCGCAAGGCAGCGCGACGTCGCAAGGCACGCCCCATGGCGTCTTGCCGGCCACGAATGTTGCCTTCGGGAACGCCGTGACATATTCCTCGATCCGGCCGCGACGGTGGGTCTTGTGCGTCTTCACCCAGTCGATCTTTTCCTGATCGATACCGTCGGGGTCGTGGATGTAGCCCCCCGAATCCGACAGTGTCAGGACCTTGCCGCCCAGTTGCACGATCTTCTCGGCGGCATGGGTTGCCACGTTGCCGGAGCCGGAGATCACCGCTGTCTTGCCCGTGAGGTCTTCTCCCTTCGTCGCCAGCATGTTGGCCAGGAAGTAGACCGCGCCATAACCGGTCGCCTCGGTGCGGATCAGGGAACCGCCCCATTCGAGGCCCTTGCCGGTCAGCACGCCTGTGAAGTTGTTGGTGATGCGCTTGTACTGGCCGAACATGAAGCCGATCTCGCGCCCGCCTACGCCGATGTCGCCTGCGGGAACGTCAATGTCGGCACCAATGTGGCGGTAGAGTTCGGTCATGAAGCTCTGGCAGAAGCGCATGATCTCCCGCACGCTCTTGCCCTTGGGATTGAAGTTCGATCCACCCTTGCCACCCCCCATCGGCAGGCCGGTCAGCGCGTTCTTGAAGGTCTGCTCGAACGCCAGGAACTTCAGCACGGATTCGGTGACGGAAGGATGGAAGCGGATGCCGCCCTTGTAGGGGCCGATCGCATTGTTGTTCTGCACGCGCCAACCGCGCTGCACGCGAATGTTGCCGTTGTCGTCCTCCCAGCAAACGCGGAACGAGACCACGCGATCCGGCTCGGCAATGCGACGCAGGATCTGCTGCGAGTGATACTCCTCCTTGTCCTGCATGAACTCGAAGATGTCTTCAGCAACCTCCTGAACCGCCTGGACGAATTCCGGCTGATACGGATTGCGCTTCTTAACGCCCTCCATGAAGGTCGGCAGGTCAACATGATCGGATACGGCCACGGTACTCTCCCCCAAGTCGGAACCTCTGTCGGCTCACGATATGTATGCCGGTAGCGGCGGGTGCGGCCCGTTATTCGCCCAACCCGGAGAGGTTCCGAGTCGCGCTGTTGTTGGCATTCAGATTAACGCCTTTTGCGCCGTGGGAAAGCGGCGATGCTTGCCCTCACCGCCCAGGCGGCAAGCGATCGTCATTCTTCTTGAAAAGCTGGTCGAGCGCCGACTTCACCGACTCACCGGCCGCTGCGTCATCCTTTGTCGGATCGGGGGTGTAGGTCGGTGCATCTTCTTCTGGTGGTGGTGCCACGTCTGTGGCACTGTCGTTCGCACCCGGCCTGGTTCCGGCAACCGAGGCTTCCGGGGCCAGCGGCTCCGTCGAAAGCAGCTTGGTGTCAACCGGACTCGCTGGTCCGATAAGTTTGGTCAAACCGCTGATCTGCTCGCCCAGGACCTTGTCGACGGCCCCCGAAATGGTGTCGGTCTTGTAGCGCATGAAGCCGCCGACAACATATTCCCAGAGAATGCGGGTCGACTTTCCACCGCTGCCCTCCACTGGCTTGAATGTTACCGTCATGGTCCCGTTCACCGCCTCGGACTGCAGCGGGCCAAGCCCGCCCACCAGCCTGAGGGCACGGTAAGGTTCGGCGTATATCACGCGCATGTGCATGACAGAACCCGGCTTCTGCGTAGCCGGAGCGCCCTTCGGAACGGGCAGCTTCTCGCAGAAGCAGCCGTTTGCACTCGCATCCAGGGAAAGATTGGCCGCCTCGCCGGAAAAAGTGTGCTGCGGGTTCCACCACAGCGACGGCGTCGTAAAGGCCTTCCACGCCTCTGCCGGGCTGGCGGCGACTTCCCCGGTGACGCGAATAACGAAACCGGAATCGGTCCGTGCCGTAACTTCAGCCCGGGCAGGCACCGATGCAACAACGGCGAGACCACCAAGCCCCGCCGTCAGGATATACCACAGCTTGCCCATCACGCGCCTCCGCCCGCTCCGGGACGGGCGGGTCAAGCTCGGGTGTTAGCGCTTGCCGAGGATCGCCTCAATGGCTGCCGTCACGTCGTCCATGTCCGCCATGCCGTCAACGCGGGCGACGATACCCTGCGCTTCATAGATCGGCAGGATCGGCGCGGTCTTGGCCCGATACTCGGCCATGCGCGTGCGCACGGTTTCCTCGTTGTCGTCAGGGCGGCGCTTGAATTCATGCCCTCCGCACTTGTCGCAGGTGCCTGAGACTGCAGGCTTCTCGAAGGTGTCGTGATAGCCCTTGCCGCAGGTTGCGCAGGTGTAACGCCCGGTGATGCGCTCGACCAGTGCATCCTCGTTGACGTCGAGTTCGATCACGTGGTCCAGCTTCTTGCCGCGCGAAGCAAGCAGTTCACCCAGCGATTCGGCCTGGGGCGCCGTGCGAGGGTAACCGTCGAAGATCGCGCCCTGCCCCTCGGGCATGGCATCGAGCTCGTCACCGATCAGCGCTGATACGATCTCGTCAGAGACCAGCTCGCCCGCTTCCATCACAGCCTTGGCCTTGAGACCGACCGGCGTCTGCGCCTTCACGGCCGCGCGCAGCATATCGCCCGTGGAGAGCTGCTTCATGCCGTGGCGTTCGACCAAACGCTGGGCCTGGGTGCCCTTGCCCGCGCCCGGAGGCCCCAAAAGGATGATGTTCAAGGTACCGTCCCCCTCATGCGGCTGCTGCTGTCAGCGCAGCCTGCCCTTCAGTTTCGCCTTCTTGATCAGATCGCCATACTGGTGGGCCAGCAGGTGCGACTGGATCTGCGTGATGGTGTCGACCGTGACGTTGACCACGATCAGCAGGCTGGTGCCGCCGAAGAACAGCGTTCCCATGCCCGTCTCCGCCATGATGAATTCCGGCACGACGCAGACCACGGTGATATATGCCGCACCCAGCACGGTGATGCGAGTTAGCACATAGTCCAAGTAGTTCTGGGTGTTCTTGCCCGGACGGATGCCAGGAATGAACCCACCATTCTTCTTGAGGTTCTCGGCCGTCTCCTCGGGATTGAAGACCACAGCGGTATAGAAAAACGCGAAGAAGACGATCCCCAGCGCATACAGCAGCATGTAGAGCGGCTTGCCGTGGCCGAGGTACTGGTTCAGCGTCACGATTGCCTGGCCCATCGTCGTGTCGGGCGAGATCGAGTTGCCGGCAAACTGCGTGATCGTTAGAGGCAGCAGCAGCAGCGAGCTGGCAAAGATCGGCGGAATGACGCCAGCAGTGTTGAGCTTCAGCGGCAGGTGGCTGCGGTCGGCGTTCATCATGCCGCGCTGCGTGGCGCGTTTGGGGTACTGGATCAGCAGGCGCCGGGTCGCGCGCTCGAAGAAGCAGATGCCGAGCACCAGCGCGATCAGCATGATCACGATGCCGACGATCAGGAACGGCGAGATCGAGCCGGTGCGACCGCCTTCGAACAGATTGCCGAAGAACGTGGGCAGCTGCGCGACGATACCGGCCATGATGATCAGCGAAACACCGTTGCCGATTCCGCGCGAAGTGATCTGCTCACCCAGCCACAGCAGGAACATCGTGCCGCCGATCAGCGAGATGACGGCACCGACCCGGAACAGCATGCCCGGGTTCACGACAGCCTGCAGCCCGCTCGACGCGCCGTATGCTTCAAGCCCGGAGGCGAGCACCCAGCCCTGGATGGCGGTCAGCAGCACCGCGCCATAGCGGGTGTACTGGTTGAGCTTCTTGCGCCCGCTTTCGCCTTCCTTCTTCATCGCGGCGAGCGCCGGATGGAGCGAGGCGGCAAGCTGCACCACGATCGACGCGGTGATGTAAGGCATGACGCCAAGCGCGATCAGGCTCATGCGCTCGAGCGAACCACCCGAGAACGCGTTGAAGATGTCGAGAACGCCGCCGCGCGTCTGGTCGTAAAGCGTCTCCAGGATCAGCGGATTCACGCCGGGCAGCGGCACGAAGCTGAGGAACCGGAAGACGATGAGCGCGCCCACCGTGAACCAGATGCGCTTCTTGAGCTCGGTTGCCTTGGAGAAGTTGGCCAGACTGAGGTTGCTGGCGATGTTGTCGGCGCGTGATGCCATTTCGGGGTTCTAAGCCTTGCTGCGAAACCGGGCCTGCTGGCCGCGTGCGTTTCGGACGTCTTGAGCTAGCCCATATAGTGCGGGGTTACGAAAGTCGAAGCCCTGCAAGCCGAAATCCCCGCCCGACTGGCGAGCGGGGATCGGAACTGGCTTACTTGGCCTTGTTGGCCGCAGCGCGAGCGGCCTTCTTCTCGGCTTCGCTCGGGCCGGTTTCGATGACCGAGACCGAACCGCCAGCCTTCTCGACAGCAGCCACGGCGCCCTTCGAGGCACCAGCGACCGAGAACGCGACCTTGGTGGTCAGTTCGCCCTTGCCGAGGAGACGGACGCCATCCTTGCCACCGCGAGCAAGGCCAGCAGCCTTGAGAGCGGCGTGGTCAACGGTGCCCGAGACGTCGAGCTTGCCGGCATCGATCATCTTCTGGATCATGCCGAGGTTCACCTCTGCGTAGTCCTTGGCGAAGATGTTGTTGAAGCCGCGCTTCGGGATGCGCATGTGAAGCGGCATCTGACCGCCTTCGAAGCCGTTGATGCTGACGCCCGAACGTGCCTTCGCACCCTTCTGGCCGCGACCGGCAGTCTTGCCCTTGCCCGAGCCGATACCACGGCCGACGCGCATGCGGCCCTTGCGGGCGCCGTAGTTGTCGTTGAGTTCGTTCAGTTTCATGTTCTGCACTCGCTTTCGCTTTGAGACGCGCTTTGGAAAGGGCGCCGCCTAGCCGATCAGGCCGGGCTTGTCACCCCCTCACGGGACTGGAGGCACCGCACCGCCGAGCCCCAAAGGAAAACCCCGGCACGGGGCCGGGGCGTCCTTTTTCCCAACGGGCAGCAATGGTCAGTCGACCACGGCCACCATGTGGGGAAGCTTGGCAATGGCGCCACGCACTTCGGCCGTGTCTTCCAGCTCGACCACGCGGTGCATCTTGCCCAGGCCCAGGCCGATCAGAATCTTCTTCTGGCTTTCCGGGCGACGGATCGGCGAACCGATCTGCTTGATCTTGATCGTTGCCATGACCGATTACTCCGTGATGGCTTCGGCAGCGGCTTCGGCTTCGACCTGCGAAGCGCCACCACGGCCGAGGAGATCGGCGACCTTCTTGCCACGACGCTGTGCAACCGACTTCGGCGAAGTCTGGTCGGTCAGCGCGTCGAAGGTTGCGCGGATCATGTTGTAGGGGTTCGAGGTGCCGACCGACTTGGTCACCACGTCAGCAACGCCAAGGCTTTCGAACACGGCGCGCATCGGGCCACCGGCGATGATCCCGGTACCGGCCGGAGCAGAACGCACGTTGACCTTGCCAGCGCCGAAACGGCCCTTGCCGTCGTGGTGCAGGGTGCGGCCTTCCTTGAGCGGCACGCGGACCATTGCACGCTTTGCAGCGGCAGTAGCCTTGGTGATCGCCTCAGGCACTTCGCGAGCCTTGCCCTTGCCGAAGCCGACGCGGCCCTTGCCATCGCCGACCACGACCAGTGCTGCAAAGCCGAAGCGCTTGCCGCCCTTCACGGTCTTGGAAACGCGGTTGATGTGGACGAGCTTTTCGATCAGCTCCTCGCCACCTTCCTCGTCGTTGTTGCCACGACCGCGACGGTCGTCGCGACGGCCACGGCCACCACGCTCGCCACCACGGTCATTGCCGCCACGGCCGCGGCCACGACCGCGACCTTCGCGCTGCTCACCGCCGGTCGATTCGACCGCGGCTGCGCCTTCCAGGTTGGTTTCGTCAGCCATTGTCAGAACTCCAGCCCGCCTTCACGGGCGGCATCGGCCAGCGCCTTGACGCGGCCATGGAACAGGAACCCGCCGCGATCGAACACGACAGTGGTGATACCGGCGGCCTTGGCCTTCTCGGCGATCTCGGTGCCAACCTTGGCGGCGGCATCGACATTCGCGCCGATCGACTTCTGGCCCTTCACCAGCGTCGAAGCGGCAGCAAGGGTCTTGCCTTCCGCATCGTCGATGATCTGGGCGTAGATGTGACGGCCGGAGCGATGCACCGACAGGCGAGGACGGCCACCCGAGCGCGCCTTGAGCGCAGTGCGGACGCGACGGCGGCGGCGTTCGAAGAGAGACAGCTTTGCCATTACTTCTTCTTCCCTTCCTTGCGGAAGATAAACTCGCCGCGGTACTTGATGCCCTTGCCCTTGTAAGGCTCGGGCTTGCGCCAGCGACGGATCTCGGCGGCAACCTGGCCGACCTTCTGCTTGTCGATGCCCGAGATTTCCACCGTGGTGTTGTCAGGGGTCTTGATCTCGATGCCTTCCGGCACCGCGAAGTCGACGTCGTGGCTGTAGCCAAGCTGCAGCTTCAGGTTCTTGCCCTGGGCGTTGGCGCGGTAGCCGACACCGGTGATCTCGAGGACCTTGGTGTAGCCCTGCGTCACGCCAGTGACGAGGTTGTCGACGAGGGTGCGCTGCATGCCCCAGAACGCGCGAGCGCCCTTGGTGTCGTTCGCAGGCTTCACGAGGATCGTGTCGCCATCGACGGTGTAGCTGATCTCGTCGCGCAGCGTGAGCGTCAGGGTGCCCTTGGGGCCCTTCACGGTCAGCACGCCGTCCGCGATGTTCGCGGTGACGCCACTCGGGATCGCCACCGGCTTCTTGCCGATGCGGCTCATCAGAACACCTCCGCCAGCACTTCGCCACCGACGTTGGCAGCGCGTGCTTCGGCATCCGAAAGCACGCCCTTCGGCGTCGAGACGATGGTGATGCCAAGACCGTTGCGGATCACCGGAAGTTCCTTGGAACCCGAGTAGACGCGGCGGCCAGGCTTGGAGACACGGGCAACATGCTTGATCGCAGGCTGGCCTTCGAAATACTTGAGCTCGATGCGCAGCTGCGGATGGGCGCCAGTGGCGTCCTCCGAGAAACCGCGGATGTAGCCTTCACGCTGAAGGACTTCGAGCACGTGCGCACGCAGCTTCGAAGCGGGCGAAAGGACCGAGTCCTTCTTCGCCTGCTGGCCGTTGCGGATGCGGGTGAGCATATCACCCAGGGGGTCGGTCATAGCCATCGGATGATCCTTACCAGCTCGACTTCGTCATGCCGGGGATAAGGCCCTTGTTGCCCTTGTCCCGCAGCTCGATGCGGCAAAGGCCGAACTTGCGATAGTAGCCACGCGGGCGGCCGGTGGTTGCACAGCGGTTGCGCACCCGGGTCGGGTTCGCGTTGCGCGGCAGCTCGGCCATCTTCAGGCGGGCGATCAGGCGCTCGGTTTCGTCGAGCGATTCATCGTCGGCCTGGGCCTTGAGCGCAGCGTACTTGGCCGCGTACTTCTGAACGAGCTTCTTGCGCTTCTCGTTCTTGTTGATGGAACTCAGTTTCGCCATGGACTTAAGCTCTCTTCTTCAATTCTGGATCACGCGGCCTGCTGCTCTTCAGCAGCTTCCTGCGGGAACGGGAAACCGAACAGGCGAAGCAGCTCGCGGGCTTCCTCGTCCGTCTTCGCGGTCGTGGTGACGATGATGTCCATGCCACGCACCTTCTCGATCTGGTCGTAGCTGATCTCGGGGAAGATGATCTGCTCTTTCAGACCCATCGCGTAGTTGCCGCGACCATCGAACGACTTCGGGTTCAGACCACGGAAGTCGCGGATGCGGGGCATTGCGATGGTGATGAGGCGGTCGAGGAATTCGTACATGCGTTCGCGGCGCAGGGTGACCTTGCAACCGATCGGCATGCCTTCACGCAGCTTGAACTGCGCGATCGACTTCTTCGCCTTGGTGATGACAGGCTTCTGACCGGCGATCAGCTCCATCTCGGCAGCTGCGGTCGTGACCTTCTTCTTGTCCTGGCTCGCTTCGCCCACACCCATGTTGAGCGTGATCTTTTCGATGCGCGGGATCTCGAGCGCGTTCTTGTAGCCGAACTTGGCCTGCATCGCAGCTGCGATTTCGGCGTCGTACTTGCCCTTCAGACGCGGAGTGTACTTGTCAGCCATCGATGGCCTCCCCGGACTTGACGGCCACACGGACCTTCTTGCCGTCCTTGGTCTCGAAGCGGACGCGGGTGGGCTTGCCATCCTTGTCGGCGACCGAAACCTTGGAGATGTGCAGCGGAGCCTCGAAGCGGTCGATGCCGCCCTGGGGGTTCTGCTGGCTCGGCTTGCGGTGACGGGCAGCGATGTTCACGCCCTGCACGACGACCTTCTCATCCTTCGGAAGGACCTGGAGAACGGTGCCGGTGCGGCCCTTGTCCTTGCCCGAACGGACGACGACGGTGTCGCCCTTCCTGATCTTCGCGGCAGCCATTACAGCACCTCCGGAGCGAGCGAGATGATCTTCATGAAGCCCTTGCCGCGGAGTTCGCGAACCACGGGGCCGAAGATACGCGTGCCGATAGGCTCTTCGTTCTTGCCGACCAGAACGGCGGCATTGCTGTCGAAGCGGATGACCGAACCGTCGGTGCGACGGACGTCCTTCTTCGTGCGAACGATGACGGCGCGGTGCACGTCGCCCTTCTTAACGCGGGCGCGCGGCTGCGCTTCCTTGACCGACACCACGATGATGTCGCCGACGCTTGCGAACCGACGCTTCGAGCCACCCAGCACCTTGATGCACTGGACGCGCTTTGCGCCGCTGTTGTCCGCCACGTCGAGATTGGATTGCATCTGGATCATTGATCCGGTTCCTTCTCACTGGCTTGCCGGAACCAGTCCGGCAGTTCCAAAACAGTAGCCGGGGCCGCTACACGACTTGAGCCGCGAAGCAACCCCAAACTTTGGCTGACGACCTTATCAGACGTCCGCTTCGATCGCGGTGCCCTTGCCGGCCTGGACGCGGTCGATGACCTTCCACGTCTTCAGCTTCGAGATCGGCGCAGTCTCTTCGATGCGAACGGTCTCGCCGGTCTTGAAGGCATTCGCCTCGTCGTGGGCGTGATACTTCTTCGAGCGACGGATGATCTTCCCGTAGAGCGGGTGCTTCACCTTGCGCTCGACCTTCACGACCACGGTCTTGTCGGTCTTGTCGGACACCACGGTGCCGATCAGAATACGCTTGGGCATATTGGCTTCCTTACGCCTGGGCCGACTGAGAACGCTCAGTCTGCAGCGTCTTGATGCGCGCGATGTCGCGACGGACTTCCTTGATGCGCGCGGGGCGCTCAAGCTGGTTCGTCGCGCCCTGGAAACGCAGGTTGAACTGCTCGCGCTTGAGCTCGGCGAGTTCAGCGTTCAGCTGGTCGTCGCTCTTGGCGCGAAGGTCTTCGATCTTGGCCATCATTCGACTCCCAATCACTCGCCACCAAGGTGCGAAGTGTCACCCAGGCGGGCAACCACCTTCGTCTTGATCGGCAGCTTCATCGCGGCGCGGCTGAATGCCTCGGCCGCGAGCGGGCCGGGGACGCCGTCCAGTTCGAACAGGATGCGACCCGGCTTCACGCGGGCTGCCCAGTATTCGATCGAGCCCTTGCCCTTGCCCTGGCGGACTTCGGCGGGCTTCTTCGAAACCGGCACGTCCGGGAACACGCGGATCCACAGACGGCCCTGACGGCGGATGTGGCGCGTGATCGCACGACGGGCCGCTTCGATCTGGCGAGCGGTGACGCGCTCCGGCTCAAGGGCCTTGAGGCCGTAGGAGCCGAAGTTCAGGTCCGTACCACCCTTGGCAACGCCGTGGATGCGGCCCTTGAAGGCCTTACGGAACTTGGTCTTCTTCGGTTGCAACATGGTGCTTCTCTACCCTCTAGGCTCAGCGTGCCGGACGGACGCCGGAAGTCTGGGCTTCCATCATCAGTCGGTCCTGCGCCATCGGATCATGACCGAGGATCTCACCCTTGAAGATCCAGGTCTTGATGCCGATCACGCCATAGGCGGTGTGGGCTTCGGCTTCCGCGTAGTCGATGTTCGCGCGCAGCGTGTGCAGCGGAACGCGACCTTCGCGGTACCATTCGACGCGGGCGATTTCCGCACCGCCGAGACGACCGCCGCAGGTGATCTTGATGCCTTCGGCACCAAGACGCAGGGCGGACTGCACGGCGCGCTTCATCGCACGACGGAAGGCAACGCGGCGGACCAGCTGGTCGGCAACGCCCTGAGCGACGAGCTTGCTGTCGATTTCCGGCTTGCGGATCTCGACGATGTTCAGCTTCACGTCGCTGCCGGTCATCGTGGCAAGCTTCGAGCGAAGCTTCTCGATGTCGGCGCCCTTCTTGCCGATGATGACGCCCGGACGAGCGGCATAGATCGATACGCGGCACAGCTTGGCCGGACGCTCGATCACCACCTTCGAAATCGCTGCTTGCGGCAGGTTCGTGACGATGAACTTGCGGATCTCAAGGTCTTCCTTGAGCATCTGCGCATAGTTGCGACCTTCCGCGTACCAGCGGCTGTCCCAGGTGCGGTTGATCTGCAGGCGCAGACCGATGGGGTTCGATTTATGACCCATGATCAGGCCTCCTCAACTTCGCGGACCACGATCCGCAGCCGCGAGAACGGCTTGAGGATGCGGGTCGACTTGCCGCGACCACGGGTGTGGAAGCGCTTCATCGTGATCGACTTGCCGACCGAGGCTTCCGCCACGACCAGAGCGTCGACGTCGAGGTTGTGGTTGTTTTCCGCATTGGCGATCGCCGAAGCGAGAACCTTGCGGGCGTCAACAGCCATGGCCTTCTTCGAGAACGCGAGGATGTTCATCGCGTCTTCGGCCTTGTGACCGCGGATCAGCGCAGCAACGAGGTTCAACTTCTGGGCCGAACCACGGATCTGCGTGCCGACCGACAGCGCTTCCTTGTCGCCAACGCGACGGGGTGCCTTAGGCTTGCTCATCAGCGCTTGCCCTTCTTGTCAGCGGCGTGACCCGGGAAAGTGCGCGTGGGTGCGAACTCGCCGAGCTTGTGGCCGACCATCTCTTCCGAGACGGAAACCGGGATGAACTTGTGCCCGTTGTAGACGTTGAACGTCAGGCCAACGAACTGCGGAATGATGGTCGAACGACGCGACCAGGTCTTGATGGCGCCAGCGCGCGATCCTGCATCGTGAGCGGCTTCCGCCTTCTTCAGCAGATGCAGGTCGACGAAGGGGCCCTTCCAGACGGAACGTGCCATGTGGTCTTACCTCTTCTTCTTCGCGTGGCGCGAACGGATGATCATCTTGTCCGTCGACTTGTTGTGACGGGTGCGGGCGCCCTTGGTCGGCTTGCCCCACGGAGTCACAGGATGACGGCCACCCGAAGTACGGCCTTCACCACCACCGTGCGGGTGGTCGACCGGGTTCTTGGCAACGCCGCGGGTCAGCGGACGCTTGCCCAGCCAGCGATTGCGACCGGCCTTGGCAAGGTTCGTGTTGGCGTTGTCGGGGTTCGACACGGCACCGACGGTGCCCATGCAGTCACCACGCAGGTAGCGCTGCTCGCCCGAGTTCAGGCGAACGATGACCATGCCGCGGTCACGACCGACGAGCTGGACATAGGTGCCTGCCGAACGTGCGATCTGCGCGCCCTTGCCCGGCTTCATCTCCACGTTGTGGATGATGGTGCCGACCGGCATCTGCGACAGCAGCATGGCATTGCCAGGCTTCACGTCGGTCTTCTCTCCGGCGACAACGGTATCGCCAACGGCGAGACGCTGCGGAGCGATGATGTAGGTCTGCTCGCCGTCCTCATACTTGATGAGAGCGATGAACGCCGTGCGGTTCGGGTCATATTCCAGACGCTCGACGGTAGCCGGCATGTCCCACTTGCGACGCTTGAAGTCAATGTAGCGGTACTTCTGCTTGTGACCACCGGCGATGCCACGCGAGGTGACATGGCCCTTGTTGTTGCGGCCGCCGGTCTTCGACTTGCCTTCTGTCAGCGCCTTGACCGGCTTGCCCTTCCACAGCGACGACTTGTCGACGAGGATCAGGCCGCGCCGGGCGGGGCTGGTCGGATTGTAGCTCTTGAGTGCCATGGTCTAGCCTCAGATCCCGCTGGTGACGTCGATCGACTGGCCAGCAGCCAGGGTCACGACAGCCTTCTTGACGTCGGAGCGCTTGTAGGGCTTGCCCTTCCAGCGCTTGGTCTTGCCCTTCTGGGTCAGGGTGTTCACCTTGGTGACCTTGACGTTGAACAGGGCTTCGACCGCTGCCTTGATCTCCGGCTTGGTCGCCTTTTCGGCAACCTTGAAGACCACGGCGTTGTTTTCGCTGAGCAGCGTCGCCTTTTCCGTGATGTGGGGTGCCACGATCACGTCATAGTGACGCGTGTCGATTGCGTTAGCCATTGAAACGCGCCTCCAGCTTTTCGACAGCAGAGCGCGTCAGCACCAGCGTGTCATGCTTCAGGATGTCGTAGACGTTGGCGCCGATGGCAGGCAGCACGTTCACGCCGACGATGTTGCGGGCGGCCTTGGCGAAGTTGTCGTTCACGGCGTCACCGTCGATCACGAGAACCTTCTTGCCCCAGTTGGCCTTCGACAGCTGGCCGACGAGAGCCTTGGTCTTGGCGTCGATGTCGAGCGAGTCGACCACGACGAGACCAGCCTTGGCCTTCGACGAGAGAGCCATCTTGAGACCGAGCGCACGGACCTTCTTGTTCAGCGAGATGTTGAACTCGCGGACACGCGGACCGTGAGCCTTGCCACCGCCGATGAATATCGGCGCCTTGCGGTCACCGTGACGAGCCGTACCGCCGCCCTTCTGGCGACCGAACTTCTTGCCGGTGCGGGCAACGTCCGAACGCTCGCGCGCCTTGCGGGCAATGCCGCGACGGTTTTCGAGCTGCCAGGTGACGACGCGGTGCAGGATGTCGGCGCGCGGTTCGAGACCGAACACGTCGTCCGACAGTTCCACTTCGCCCTTGCCTGCGGTGCCGTCGAGATTGAGGACCTGAACCTTCACGACTTAGCCCTCCTGACCTTCGGTGGCTTCGACAGCCGCAACTTCTGCGGGAGTGTCGGCAGCTGCCGAGTCATTGCTGTTTGCGGCCTGCTTGAGGCCTGCGGGATAGGGCGCTTCAGCGTGGCGCGAGACCTTCACGGCGTCGCGCACGAGGAGCCAGGCGTTCTTCGAACCGGGCACCGAGCCCTTCACGAAGATCAGGCCACGCTCGTCGTCGGTGCGGACGACTTCGAGGTTCTGCTGGGTGCGCTGACGGTCGCCCATGTGACCGGCCATCTTCTTGTTCTTGAAGACGCGGCCCGGGTCCTGGCGATTACCGGTCGAACCGTGTGCACGGTGCGAGATCGAGACACCGTGGGTGGCGCGCATACCGCCGAAGCCCCAACGCTTCATCGCGCCCTGGAAGCCCTTGCCCTGGGTGTTGCCGGTGATGTCGACATACTGGCCAGGGACGAAGTGCGAAGCGGCGATGGTCGAGCCGACATCGAGCAGCGCATCTTCAGCGACGCGGAACTCGGCGACTTCCATCTTCAGCGGAACCTCTGCCTTGGCAAAGTGTTCGCGCTGCGGCTTGGCAACGTTCTTCTGCTTGGCTTCGCCTGCACCGAGCTGAACCGCGACGTAACCGTCACGGTCTTCAGTGCGAACCGAAACCACCTGGCAATTTTCAAGCGCCAGGACAGTGACCGGCACGTGCCGACCATCTTCCTGGAAAAGGCGGGTCATCCCCACCTTCTTCGCGATCACGCCGGTGCGCATGATCCATACTCCATAACAGAGGCATGCCGGGCCCATCCCGACATGCGTGTTCAGCCCGTATGTGAAGCGCGCCCCCGACCGGGCTGAATGCCCCCGCCTGAACGGGAGCAATCGGGGGACGCTTGCCCGGCATGGTCCAAAAGGACGGTGCCGGAGGTATCCCATTGTCAACGAGGCTTTTGTTACCCCGGAAACTCTGGCCTTTCACCGGACCTCAGTCCTGGCGAAAGTCTGGACCGGAACGTGTCCGGCCAGAAACCTTGGGCCGATGCGGACGACCCGGCCGGAGCGGACACTGCCGTGGCAGCTCGCTCGATCAGCGGCCTCAGGCCAGCTTGATCTCGACGTTGACGCCGGCCGCGAGGTCCAGCTTCATCAGCGCGTCGACAGTGGCCGCATTGGGCTGCACGATGTCGAGCAGGCGCTTGTAGGTGCGAACTTCGAACTGCTCACGCGACTTCTTGTCGATGTGAGGACCGCGGTTCACGGTGAACTTCTCGATGCGCGTCGGGAGCGGAATGGGGCCCCGGATCAGCGCGCCGGTGCGGCGGGCGGTATCTGCAATTTCTCCAGTGGCCTGGTCGAGCACACGATGATCAAAGGCCTTGAGGCGAATGCGGATATTCTGGGCGTCCATGTCCGTTTACCGATGCGAAAGAGCAAAACAAAAAAGCCAGTCGACCTGCCCTCTACCCCACCCCTTTTACGAAGCTCGGGGAGAGCGGGCCGACTGTCCAATAGCGATCAGTCAGTAAGAAACCGACCGGCGGGAAGCCTATATTACTTCGTGATCTTGCTGACAACCCCCGAACCGACGGTGCGGCCGCCTTCGCGAATTGCGAAGCGGAGACCTTCGTCCATGGCGATCGGAGCGATCAGCTTGACCGACAGCGTGACGTTGTCGCCAGGCATGACCATCTCGGTGCCCTCGGGGAGGATCACTTCGCCGGTCACGTCGGTGGTGCGGAAGTAGAACTGCGGGCGGTAGTTGGCGAAGAACGGCGTGTGACGGCCACCTTCGTCCTTCGACAGCACGTAGACCTCGGCCGAGAACTCGGTGTGCGGCTTGACCGAACCGGGCTTGCAGAGGACCTGGCCGCGCTCGACGTCTTCACGCTTCACGCCGCGAACCAGTGCACCGATGTTGTCGCCGGCTTCACCCTGGTCGAGCAGCTTGCGGAACATTTCGACGCCGGTGACGGTGGTCTTGGTGGTGTCCTTGAGGCCGACGATCTCGACTTCCTCACCAACCTTGACGATACCGGTTTCGACGCGGCCGGTCACAACCGTACCACGACCCGAGATCGAGAACACGTCTTCGACCGGCATCAGGAACGGCTTGTCGGTCGGACGCGGCGGCTGCGGGATGTAGCTGTCGACAGCTTCCATCAGCGCGTTGATCGAATCGCGACCGATGTTGTCGTCGCGGCCTTCGAGAGCGGCCAGAGCCGAACCCTTGACGATCGGAATATCGTCGCCCGGGAAGTCGTACGACGACAGCAGTTCGCGAACTTCGAGTTCGACGAGCTCGAGGATTTCCTCGTCGTCGACCTGGTCGACCTTGTTCATGTACACGACCAGAGCCGGCACGCCGACCTGACGGGCGAGCAGGATGTGTTCGCGGGTCTGCGGCATCGGGCCGTCAGCAGCGTTCACGACCAGGATCGCGCCGTCCATCTGGGCGGCACCGGTGATCATGTTCTTGACGTAGTCGGCGTGACCCGGGCAGTCGACGTGCGCGTAGTGACGGTTGGCGGTCTCGTACTCGACGTGTGCGGTCGAGATGGTGATGCCGCGCTCGCGCTCTTCCGGAGCCTTGTCGATGTTCGCGTAGTCGGTGAACGTTGCGCCACCGGTCTCAGCGAGAACCTTGGTGATGGCAGCGGTCAGCGTGGTCTTGCCGTGGTCGACGTGACCGATGGTGCCGATATTGCAGTGCGGCTTGGTCCGCTCAAACTTAGCCTTGGCCATTGTTCAAACCTTCTTTTCGTATGTGTGCAGATACTGCGGGAAATGGACGGCACCCGCTGAATCGAGCGCCGCCCCTAATGCTATCCGTGCTCTTATGCAAGCTTCGCCTTGAGCTCGGTCGCGACGTTCGCCGGGACCTCGTCGTAGTGGTCGAAGAACATCGAGTAGTTTGCACGGCCCTGGGTGAACGAGCGCAGCTGGTTCACGTAGCCGAACATGTTCGCCAGCGGGACCATGGCGGTAACAGCCTGGGCGTTGCCGCGGCTGTCGGTGCCCTGGATCTGGCCACGACGCGAGTTGATGTCGCCGATCACGTCACCGAGGTATTCCTCAGGCGTGATCACCTCGACCTTCATGATCGGCTCGAGCAGCTTGATGCCGGCCTTCTGGGCGGCTTCGCGCATGGCACCGCGGGCGCAGATTTCGAAGGCCAGGGCCGACGAGTCGACGTCGTGGTACGCGCCGTCATAAAGCAGGACTTCGAAGTCGATGATCGGGAAGCCGATCAGCGAGCCCGTCAGCGCGGTTTCGCGGAAGCCCTTTTCGATCGCGGGGATATATTCCTTGGGAATGTTACCGCCCTTGATCTCGTCCTTGAAGACGAAGCCCGAACCACGCTCGCCCGGCGTCACCTTGACCTTGACGCGACCGAACTGGCCGGTGCCGCCCGACTGCTTCTTGTGGGTGTGGTCAAGATCGACCGGCTTGGCGAGGTATTCGCGATAGGCCACCTGCGGCGCACCGACGTTCGCCTCGACCTTGAACTCGCGCTTCATGCGGTCGACAAGGATTTCGAGGTGAAGTTCGCCCATCCCCTTGATGATCGTCTGGCCCGATTCGTGATCGGTCGAAACGCGGAACGAAGGGTCCTCAGCCGAGAGACGGTTGAGCGCGATGCCCATCTTCTCCTGGTCGGCCTTGGTCTTGGGTTCCACCGAGAGCTCGATGACCGGCTCGGGGAATTCCATGCGCTCGAGGATGATCGGGTGCTTTTCCGAGCAGAGCGTATCGCCCGTGGTCGTCTCCTTCAGGCCCGCGATGGCAACGATGTCGCCGGCGTAGGCCGCATCGATGTCTTCACGGTTGTTGGAGTGCATCAGCAGCATGCGGCCGACCTTCTCCTTCTTGTCCTTCACCGAGTTCAGGTAGCTGCCCTTGGTCAGCGTGCCCGAATAGATGCGGGTGAAGGTCAGGGAGCCGACGAACGGGTCGTTCATGATCTTGAACGCCAGCGCCGAGAACGGCGCGTCGTCCGCGGTCGGACGGCTGTCGGGCTCTTCGGTGTCGGGGTTGATGCCCTGCACGTCCTCGATGTCGAGCGGCGAAGGCAGGTAGTCCACCACCGCGTCGAGCAGGCACTGAACGCCCTTGTTCTTGAACGCCGAGCCGCACAGCACCGGCACGAAGGCCTGGCCGAGCGTACCCTTGCGGATCAGCTTCTTGAGCGTAGCCACGTCGGGCTCGTTGCCCTCGAGGTACGCTTCCATCGCCTCGTCGTCCTGCTCGACGGCGAGTTCGACGAGCTGCGAACGATACAGCGCGGCTTCATCGGCCATGTCGGCCGGGATTTCCTCGTAGAAGAACTCGGCGCCGAGCGATTCATCCTTCCAGATGATCGCGCGCTGTTCGACAAGATCGACGAGGCCCTTGAAATCGCTTTCCGCGCCGATGGGCAGGTACAACACCGCCGGCGTAGCACCAAGGCGGTCGATGATCGTCTGGACGCAGTACTTGAAGTTCGCGCCGGTGCGGTCGAGCTTGTTGATGAAGCACATGCGGGGGACGTTGTACTTGTCGGCCTGGCGCCAGACGGTTTCCGACTGGGGTTCCACGCCGGCGACGCCGTCGAAGGCGGCCACGGCACCGTCGAGCACGCGCAGCGAGCGTTCGACTTCGATCGTGAAGTCGACGTGGCCGGGGGTGTCGATGATGTTCAGGCGGTGGTCCTGCCAGAAGCAGGTGGTGGCGGCCGACGTGATCGTGATGCCGCGCTCCTGCTCCTGCTCCATCCAGTCCATGGTAGCGGCGCCGTCATGGACTTCGCCGATCTTGTAGGACTTGCCGGTGTAGTAGAGGATGCGCTCGGTCGTCGTCGTCTTGCCGGCGTCGATGTGCGCCATGATGCCGAAATTGCGATAGCGCTCGAGCGGATGGCTGCGTGCCATGGTGCTATTCCTTGGGTCTATGGGGGAGCCGGAGAGGCTCCGCCCATATGGTTACGGATGTGACCGTTTAAAGACGGCCGCAATTACCGCCAGCAATTACCAGCGGTAGTGGCTGAACGCGCGGTTGGCGTCGGCCATGCGGTGGGTGTCTTCACGCTTCTTGACGGCGTTGCCACGGTTGTTGGCAGCATCAAGCAGCTCGGCCGAGAGGCGCGCGGCCATCGTGGTCTCGCTGCGGTTGCGCGCAGCCGTGATCAGCCAGCGGATGGCGAGGGCCTGGGCACGCTCGGGGCGAACCTCGACCGGGACCTGGTAGGTCGCACCACCGACGCGGCGCGAGCGCACTTCGATCTGCGGACGGACGTTGTTCAGCGCATCGTGGAAGAGCTGGACCGGGTCCGCCTTCGCACGGGTCTGCATGGTTTCGAGCGCACCATAGACGATGCTTTCGGCAACCGACTTCTTACCATCGAGCATGAGGTTGTTCATGAACTTCGACAGAACCTGATCACCGAACTTCGGGTCGGGCAGGATGACCCGCTTTTCCGGACGACGACGACGTGACATATCTTGTACTCCTTCGGAGTGAGCCTTCCGCATCCGCGGCAGGCTCTCGGCTCCGGCCCGCTCCCCCTCCCGGCCACCCATAGCCTACCCAAGGGTGGGTAGCCGGGAGGGGGAGCGGTCCTGCGCCGGACCTTGGCCTAATTACTTCGGACGCTTGGCGCCGTACTTCGAGCGGGACTGCTTGCGGTCCTTGACGCCCTGCGTATCGAGCACGCCGCGCAGGACGTGGTAGCGAACGCCGGGAAGGTCGCGAACGCGGCCGCCGCGGATGAGCACGACCGAGTGCTCCTGCAGGTTGTGGCCTTCACCCGGGATGTACGAAATGACTTCGCGGCTGTTGGTCAGGCGGATCTTGGCGACCTTGCGGAGAGCCGAGTTCGGCTTCTTCGGGGTGGTCGTGTAGACGCGGGTGCAGACGCCGCGCTTCTGCGGGTTCTGCTCCATCGCAGGGACCTTGGACTTGGCCTTCTGCGGTTCGCGGCCCTTGCGGACCAGCTGATTGATAGTGGGCATGTGAAAACTTCACCTGTAGTTCTGGCGCTTCGGCCGAAGGTGAAGGATGCGGGCACCGCAAATGCGCAGACCGGGAAGGTGGCCGAGCCTAAGCCCTTGGGCCACTCCCCCAAACGCAATCACGAACCGAAACGCTCCACCCGCAACTTTCGTCACCGGGTTACTTTGACGGATTACCTGGAAACCCCAGACGCACCGGCAATGTTCAGCTCAAGCCATAGGCACAGCGAGGCCGCACCTGTGGAAGGACGCGCCCTTAGGCGGGTTTGGGGGTGGGGTCAAGGGATTCGCAGTTCAGCCCGAACTGCCGTCTCGCTTGAGTTCTGCAATGAAGCCTGTGAGGGTTTGAAGATGTGGCCTGACTGCCTTGGGAAGCTTGCCGACCAGTCCGGACGGCACAACGAGTTGCACCCCCGCCCTGACCATCTCGGCAAACTGTGGTTCCGAAACACCTTCCTGCAGCGTGAGAAGATGCTTGCGCGGGATACTGTCGGCCTCGTTGAGTATCTGGCGCCAGCGATCGCGGCATGTCGTCTTTACGGCAAGCATTCGAAGACGGTCGGCGGGGAAAGACTGATCTTTGTATGCCGCTTGCGAGGGAAACAGAAAGTCCGGCTTCTTGCCGGGATCCGATTCCGGTTGATGCGTGAAGTCGGTGCCTTCAACCATCCGCTCTTCGAGGAAAATTTCACGGGCGTGGAGTTCGAGAGAATGCCCCGGACGCGCCTTTCGACGCTGCAAGATGGTCTGTGCGCGCGAAATGAAGCTTTCGATGTCTGCAAAGCCTCGCTCGATGTTGGGCATTTCAACCGCCTGTTCAACACTGCGAAAAAGCTCGTACTCACATTCTCGGCGCGCAATCAGACGACGATCCGGATCAAGAATGCGCCGCTGCCGCAGTTCATAGACTTCCTTACGATCTCCGCGCCCGTAGGGAAGCGACGTAGTCGTCCGTGAACAAAGCGAAGTTCGTTTCGGTGCCGGGTAGACCGGGTCTGTCA
>NZ_LSIA01000136.1:0-38987 GCF_001556015.1 Novosphingobium sp. CCH12-A3
GACTTGAGCGCCTTCAGCGCGGGATGTGACAGGACGCGGTCGTCGCCTTTTCCGGTCTCGGCGCTCTGCCCGGCGACGAGGATCAGTTCGGGCGGGTCGGCCAGCATCTTCTCGAGCGGGAGCAGGTCGGCCTGGCCGAGCCCGCGGGCAGCGGCGAAATTGGTGTAGCCAGTGCGACGCAGGAGATCGGCGATCAGCGTTCCATCACCGGGGACCATGCCGCCCGACTGCCATACGACGGTCTCGATAGGGCGCACTCCGGCTGGCGGTGCTGCGGCGGCAAGTGCGGCGTCGATGCGGGCGATCAGCGCCTCGCCGCGCTCCGGATGGCCGGAGAGCGTGGCGATCTGGCGGATCTGCTCCTGGCTGGCCTCGATGGTGCTGGCCATGCCGAGGGTTTCGAGGCGCAGGCCAAGGCGCTGGTAGGCGCTGGCCGTGGCGGGATCGATGAACGTGCTGCCGAGCACGAGATCGGGCTTGAGTGCCAGCACTTCCTCGACCGTGCCGCGCGTGGCCGGGAGGACGCTTGCGAGGCGCGCGTCCATCGAGGCGGAACGGGGGTCCTTGCTGTAGTGCGAAATGGCGAGGATCTGCGCCGGATCTGCCACTTCGGCGAGGATCGCGTCGGTGCAGGGATTGAGACTGACGATGGTCGGGCGCGCGGTTGCGCGGGATTCGGGAGTGGCCTTGCCTTGGGGGATGCAGCTGGCGGTAAGGGACGCTGCGAGCAAGACCACTCCCCGGCCCCATCCTCTGGAGAGGACGGGGTGGATGCGTCCAGGATCTTGTTGCGCCCCCGCGAAGGCGGGGGCCTCGGTCGGTTTACGCCGATGTTCCGTAACAACACCGAGGTCCCCGCCTTCGCGGGGACGCAGGATTTCGGAACGAGGCGCAGGCGCTTTCATCAGTATCTGGTGCGGATGCCGATATAGGCAGAGCGGCCCCAGGTGCCGTAGTCGGCGACGGTCTGGTAATTCACGTCGAACACGTTCTCGACACGGCCGTAGAGTTCCACCTTCTCGGTCAGGGGGAAGCTGGCGCGCACGGTGGTCAACGCGTAGCCATCGAGGCGGCGGGTGTTCGACGCGTTGTCAAAGCTGTCTCCGACGAGGCGCAAGTCGGCACCGAGGGCGAGGCCCGCGAGGGGAGATGTCCAGTCGCTCGAGAGGGTCAGCGCGTGGGCAGGACGGCGCGCGAGGTCCTTGCCGAAGTTGGCGGTGCCGCGCGTGCGGTTCTCGGTTTCGAGGTAGGTGTATGCGGCCTGCAGGTGGAGCGTGTCGGTAGGACGCGCGCCGAGTTCGGCTTCGACGCCCTGTGCGCGGGCAAGGCCGACGTTGTCGTAGAGGCCGAAAGGACGCGTGGCACAGGCGTTGAGGCTGGCGCAAGATACGAAGGTGATCAGGTTGCGGCTATCGCGGCGGAAGACCGTGACCGCAGCGTGAAGCTTGCCGTAGGGCGCGCCCCATTCGAGGCCGGCGTCGTAGCTCTTGCTGCGTTCGGGGTTGAGCGCGGCGTTGCCATAGTTTGAAAGCAGCTGGTAGAGCGTCGGGGCCTTGAAGCCCTCGCCATAGCTGGCGCGCAGGCGGAGGTTATCGACCAATTCGAACGCGCCGTTGGCACCGAAGGTCCAGGCCGTGCCGAACCGGCTGTGATCGTCAATGCGGACACCGGCGGCGAGGCTGGCGCGATCGCTGCTCCAGCCAAGCAGGGCGTGGCCCGAGGTGAGGTTGGCCTTGGCCTGTGCATCGAAAGTGCTCGAGAAGCGCGTCCATTCGCTGTCACCGCCGAAATCGAGCGTGAAATCGGCAGGCAGGTTGACGCGGCCCGTCAGGTCAACGCGCTCCGAGCGGCCCTTGTAGCCGTAGGACGGATCAGTGCCGAAAGTCGGGTCGTAGTAGTCGCGCTTGGTATCCGAGATCGCGAAGCCGGTGTTGAGCGTGAGATTGCTGCCGGTGTAGCGCAGGCCGACGCGGCCCGAGGCTTGGCGGGTGGTCTGGTATTCGGGGGTATCGCCGAACACGAGGTAGGTCGGCGGGCCGAAACCGTCGATGTCGGTGCGGGTGTCGGCGTAGCGGGCAGTGGCGACGATCGCGAGGTCTTGCGACAGGTTCACGCGGCCCCTTCCCCCGACGCGCCACTGGCGGAAGCCATCGGGTTCGGTGCCGACCGCTGCGGCCGAGACGCCATCGCTGCGGCTGTAGCCGCCGTTGAGGGTGAGCGCACCGAAGTCTGACGCGATGCCTGCTGCAGCATCGGCGAGATAGCTGTCGTTCGCGCCCAGTTCGGCACTGGCTTCAATGCCGTTGAGTTCGCGCGACTGGACCGCGATCACGCCGCCGATGGCCGCGCTGCCCCAGACGATGGAGTTGGAGCCGCGCAGCACGTCGATCCGCTCGACGCCGCCGGGGGTCAGCGTACCGAAGTCAAAGCCGCCCGAGGGGGCCGAGACGTCTTCGAGGCGAACGCCATCGACGAGGACGAGGACCTGCTCGGCATCCGAGCCGCGCAAACGCACGCCGGTGAAGCTGCCGGGGCCGCCGTTGCGGGTAATTGTCAGGCCGGGGACGCGTTCGAGGACGCGGGTGATGTCGGGGCCCTGGATCGACTGGATTTCGTCGGCGGTGATGACGGTGACGGGCTGGCCGGTCTTGCTGAGCGGGGTTTCGCTGCCGGTGGCAATGACGGTGATGGTTGCCGGGTCGATCTTGTAGTCAGCCACGACGACGTCGTCCGTACCTTGGGCAAGCGCAGGCGTCGCAAGGGTAAGGGCAGAAACGGAAAGCAGGTACTTCTTCACAGGACGCAACTCCGGCCACGAACGGTTGATGCCGTCCATGGCGAGAGGTGCGCTGGGCCATGAATCTGGCGCGCCTCGTCGCGTGCGCCCGGTACACCCCGCCCGGCCGCGGAACGACTACCATCGGCAGGTTTCCTGGCTCCCGGGTCATCGCCCGCTGCCCGCCTTCCCAGTACCGGGGATCGAATCCGGCACCAGTGGCATCACTGGACAGCGCGCTCTCCGGTTACAGTTGCGGGGGCAGCGCCGGATTTGAACCGGCTTCCCTCTTAGCCCGTGTTACCGGGCACCGTTGGCGTCGGCGCGGGGAACTAGCGGGAACTTTGCTGCGCTGCAAGAGGAACTACGTACTTCGGGGCAGGTTTGCTGCCCAATTCATTCTCACGCAAAGCCGCAAAGACGCGAAGATGCCGCGCAGGTTCGATAGGACAGCCATCACCTCCTGCGGCGATTATCCAAGAGCATTGCCTGCGGCAGCGCACGACCTCTTTGCGTCTTCGCGTCTTTGCGTGAGGTTTTCCGATCTGAGCGCCAGGCCGTGGGCTCGCCAGTTAACCGGATCGCAGGAGCTTGTGCCGCATCGGGACAGCGGGAAATGCGGCCGTGCGCGAGGGGGCGCAAAAGGTTAGCGCAATTGAGGATTTTCAGGATTCAGCCCAGCCCCATGCCTCTCGAGCTTGCCTATCGCCCGATCGAACTGCCCGGCGTGGCAGCGACGGCTTATGGCGAGCAGCGTCCGCTCGATTTTGCGGCGCGGATCCGGCGCCGGGATATGCGCTCGATCCGCAACGCCTTGCGCGCGCCTTCGCTGATGCGGCAGCGGCTGGGCGGCGTGGCGATGTTCGGCGTGCTGGGTCTGCTGCTCGGGCCGACCGGGTGGGGCGAACCGGGCGGCGTTCAAGCGGCTGTCGCGCGCGCGCAGATGGCGGGACTGCAACCGTTCGAGCGCGGGGGTGACAGCTTTCCGGGCTCGGCGTTCTACTGGCTCGACACCAGCGACAGCGGGCTGATCGCGCCGACAGAAGCGCAGGCGAAATGGGACCAGAGCCATTCGGATGCCGAGATCCTCTCGGCCCGTCCGGTGTCGGCGGCCGGGTCGAGCGAGGACCGCTGGCGGGCTCTGCAGTGCCTGACCGCAGCAATCTATTATGAGGCGGCGAGCGAGCCTGACGGCGGGCAACGCGCGGTGGCGCAAGTGGTGCTCAACCGCGTGGCGCATCCGGCATGGCCGAACACGGTGTGCGGCGTAGTCTACCAGGGGTCGGAGCGGCCGGGGTGCCAGTTCTCGTTCGCGTGCGATGGCTCGCTGGCGCGCAAGCCGATGAAGGCATTCTGGGACCGGGCGCGGCGCGTGGCCGCCGATGCGCTGGCCGGCTATGTCTATGCGCCGGTGGGACTGGCGACGCATTATCATACGACGGCGGTGCATCCCTACTGGGCGCCGAGCCTTTCGTTCATCGGCACGATCGGGGCGCATCGCTTCTATCGCTGGGCAGGGGCAGCGGGGCGTCCGGCGGCGTTCACCGCGCGCTATCTCGGCGGCGAGCCGATTGCCGCGCCGCATCCGCGCACATGGACGCCCTCGCCCGTCGACATTGCCGATCCGCTGGCGCTGGAGAAGGCGTTCGAGGAAGGGCGGATCGTGGCGCCGGGTGCTGCGACTGCGACACCGGCTGCGGCCATCTCGCAAGTCGCCCCGACGCAGAACCTAGTCCGCCCGCAGGTGCTGCCCGGCGTGAAGGCGGGCGCTACCGGAGCGCCCGTTTCGGGCAGTGGCTCCGTGCTGCCGGGGTACGAGAACGCCAACAAGTGGATCGCGCAGCCGGGGGCTTGAGCAGACGCCGAAGTCTGCTCATGCTGAGCTTGTCGAAGCATCTGATGCTGCGCCTGCGTCCTTCGACAGGCTCAGGAAGAGCGGGTTCGGGATTGCGCAGACCTGTTCCATTCCGCTCGTCGCAAATCTGTTTCAGGACGGGTGGTTATTCGTTCCTTTACCGTGTCGTCACACACACTCTTAGCGCAGGTGGGTCTAGGGCGGGGTCGTGGAGAACGGCACCGATTGTCCCCGGCGCCGTCAGAGAGTTGAGGCACCATGCTGCGATTTGCGCCCCGTTACGGCATCATTTCCCCCTGTCTTTCGCGACGGATCCAGGCGCGACACCTGCGGGCGATAAACGACAATGGTACGGGATCTCAGTGCCACGACGAGGCGCTGGACACCGCGCTCCGCATGTTCGCCGCGCATGGATTTGCAGCAGCAGCGCGCGCACGAGACGCTGCGGTCATTGCCGAACGCAGCGGCGAGCCGAACCGCGTGGAATTCTGGGTCGAGGTCTGTGCAACACTCGACCGGCGGATGGCGCGCGACTTCCTGAAGCGCAAGCACAGCTGATCCGCGCAAGAGTTTGCGGAGAGGAAAAACAAAAGGGAGCCCCGGTGGAGACGCCGGGGCTTTTTGCTGGTCGGATAGTTTGCGCCCCAACCTTGCATTGCGGGGTTGCGCAACACCTCGGAAACAGACCTTTTGCTATTGCGAACTGATATCACAAAAACCCCGGATATAGCGGGTTTTCGCGGTTGCATTCGTGTGCGCGCGGGCCTAGGGCCCGATTCATTCTGCCAGAACCTTCCTGTCTCGCGGGGCACGGGAGGGACCTGGGCGAAAGCTCTGCTGGCATTTGTATGCTTGTCCCCGCGAACGGGAAAGGACCGTAGAGCATGGCACGCAAGAAGATCGCGCTTATCGGCGCAGGCAATATCGGGGGCACGCTGGCCCACCTCGCCGCCCAGAAGGAACTGGGTGACATCGTCCTGTTCGACGTGGTCGAAGGCGTGCCGCAGGGCAAGGCGCTCGACCTTTCGCAGTGCGGCCCGGTCGAAGGCTTCGACGCCAAGATCACCGGCACCAACGACTATGCCGACATTGCCGGTGCCGACGTGATCATCGTGACCGCAGGCGTTGCCCGCAAGCCGGGCATGAGCCGCGAAGACCTGCTCGGCATCAACCTCAAGGTGATGAAGGCTGTTGGCGAAGGCATCCGTGACAACGCGCCCGACGCTTTCGTCATCTGCATCACCAACCCGCTCGACGCGATGGTCTGGGCGCTGCGCGAATTCTCCGGCCTGCCGCACAACAAGGTCGTCGGCATGGCCGGCGTGCTCGACTCGGCGCGCTTCAGCACGTTCCTCGCCTGGGAATTCGGCGTCTCGATCCGCGACGTGAACACGTTCGTGCTTGGTGGCCACGGCGACACCATGGTGCCCGTCACCCAGTACTCGACGGTCAACGGCATTCCGGTGCCCGACCTCGTCAAGATGGGCCTGTCCACCCAGGAGAAGATCGACGCGATCGTGCAGCGCACCCGTTCGGGCGGCGGCGAGATCGTCGGCCTGCTCAAGACCGGCTCGGCGTTCTACGCCCCGGCCGCTTCGGGCATCGCCATGGCCGAAGCCTACCTCAATGACCAGAAGCGCATCCTGCCCTGCGCTGCCTACGTCGATGGCCAGTACGGCGTTGACGGCCTCTACGTTGGCGTGCCCGTGCTGATCGGCGCGAACGGCGTTGAGCAGGTGATCGAGATCGAGCTGGACGACGAAGCCAAGTCGAACCTCCAGGTCTCGGTCGACGCGGTCAAGGAACTGCTGGAAGCCTGCAAGGGCATCGATAGCTCGCTGGCTTAATTTGGTAGGATGACGTGCGCCCCCGCGCAGGCGGGGGCCTCAGTCGGTTTACGCAGGTGTTGCGTAACAACACCGAGGTCCCCGCCTTCGCGGGGACGCAATATCCGGAAGTGATTGATGTCCATTCTCGTCGACAAGAACACCAAGGTCATCACGCAGGGGATGACCGGCAAGACCGGCAGCTTCCACACGCAGGCTGCGCTTGACTACGGCACGCAGATGGTTGGCGGCGTGACCCCCGGCAAGGGCGGCACGACCCACATCGGCCTGCCGCAGTTCGATACCGTGGCCGAGGCCAAGGCCGTCACCGGTGCGACCGCATCATGCGTCTACGTGCCGCCTTCGGGCTGCGCCGACGCCATCCTCGAGGCGATCGATGCCGAGATGGAGCTGATCGTGGCGATCACCGAGGGCGTGCCCGTGCTCGACATGGTCAAGGTCAAGCGCGCGCTGTCGGGTTCGAAGAGCCGCCTGATCGGTCCGAACTGCCCCGGCGTGCTGACGCCCAACCAGTGCAAAATCGGCATCATGCCCGGTTCGATCTTCAAGGAAGGCTCTGTCGGCGTGGTCTCGCGCTCGGGCACGCTGACCTATGAGGCGGTGTTCCAGACCTCGGCCATCGGCCTTGGCCAGACCACCGCTGTCGGCATCGGCGGGGACCCGGTCAACGGCACCAACTTCATCGACGTGCTCGAACTGTTCCTGGCCGACGAAGCCACCAAGTCGATCATCATGATCGGCGAGATCGGCGGCGATGCCGAGGAGCAGGCCGCACAGTTCCTGATCGACGAGGCCAAGCGTGGCCGCAAGAAGCCGATGGCCGGCTTCATCGCGGGCCGCACCGCGCCTCCGGGCCGCCGCATGGGCCATGCCGGCGCCATCGTATCGGGCGGCAAGGGCGATGCTGAAAGCAAGATCGCGGCCATGGAAGCCGCCGGCATCAAGGTCTCCGCCTCGCCCTCGCTGCTGGGCGAGACGCTGGCCGAGGTGCTGAAGGGCTGAGGCCAAAAGCTACCGCCCGGATAGGTTACCTTGCGTAAGGTGCCACCGGGCGGATGCTTGAAGATTTCAGGGTAGACACCGCAACGGAAGCGGCCTGCCTCAGTTATGGATTTTTGCGCAAGTCTTTCGAGGCGAGCGCCGGAAGGGTCGGTTCCACGGTCAGTGGAGCGGAAGAAGTCCGAAGCCCCCAACCTCCCCGGGGGGACCAGGAGTTGATGATGGGTTCTGAACTGCACGATTTCGACGTGGATCCGGCACAGGAAGGTCCGCAGCCCGGCCCTTCGTGGGCCAACAAGCGCTGGCCGATCACCGATGCCGCGGCGGGCGACGACCTGACCCAGGCGATGGACCCGATGGCGCTGAAACTCGTCATCGAGAAGTCGGCCAAGAAGGGCGGCGTAGCGCTGGACGAAGCGGCGCTGCAGCAGGCGGCGATGGATTCGATCCGCGCGATGACGCTGATCCGCACCTATCGCGTGCGCGGTCATCTGGCGGCAGACCTCGATCCCCTCGGCCTTGCTCGTCAGAAGCTCCCGGCCGACATCTCGCCCGAGTATCACGGCTTCACGGCCGCCGATGCCAAGCGCAAGATCTATCTCGGTGGCGTGCTGGGCCTCGAGTGGGCGACGCTTGAGGAACTCGTCGCGATCCTGCGTGCAAATTACTGTGGACATGTCGGCTTCGAATACATGCACATCGCCGACGTGGAAGAACGCAAGTTCATCCAGGACCGCATCGAGGGCGGCGACAAGTCGATCGACTTCACGCCTGCAGGCAAGAAGGCGATCCTCGCTGCCGTCGTACGTGGCGAGCAGTACGAGAAGTTCCTGGGCAAGAAGTACGTCGGCACGAAGCGTTTCGGCCTGGACGGCGGGGAATCGATGATCCCGGCGCTCGAAGCAGTGATCAAGTACGGCGGCCAGCTGGGCGTCAAGGAAATCGTCTACGGGATGGCCCACCGCGGCCGCCTCAACGTGCTCGCCAACGTGATGGCCAAGCCCTATCGCGTGATCTTCCACGAGTTCTCGGGCGGTTCGGCCAACCCGGAGGACGTCGGCGGTTCGGGCGACGTGAAGTACCACCTTGGCACCTCGACCGACCGCGAGTTTGACGGGACCAAGGTTCACATGAGCCTTGTGCCGAACCCCTCGCACCTTGAAACGGTCGATCCGATCGTGCTCGGCAAGGTGCGTGCGCAGCAGGTGTTCCGCGACGACATCGGCGACGATGTGGGGCCCAATGCCCGCCACAAGCAGGTGCTGCCCGTCCTGATCCATGGTGACGCAGCCTTTGCAGGTCAGGGCATCGTGTGGGAGTGCTTCGGCCTTTCGGGCGTGCGCGGCTACAATACAGGCGGCTGCATCCACTTCATCATCAACAACCAGATCGGCTTCACCACGAGCCCACAGTTCTCGCGCGGGTCCCCGTACCCGTCGGACGTGGCCAAGGGCGTGCAGGCTCCGATCCTGCACGTGAACGGCGACGATCCGGAAGCGGTGACCTTCGCCTGCAAGCTGGCAATCGACTACCGCCAGAAGTTCGGCCGCGACATCGTCGTCGACATGTGGTGCTATCGCCGCTTCGGCCACAACGAGGGTGACGAGCCTTCGTTCACGCAGCCGTTGATGTACGCGAAGATCCGCCAGCATCCGGGCGTGAGCGACATCTATGCCAAGCGCCTTGTCGCCGAAGGCGTGATCGACGCCAACTACAAGGGCGAGATCGAAAGCCACTTCGTGGCGACGCTCGAGACCGAGTTCGAGGCGGCCAAGGGCTACAAGGCCAACGAAGCCGACTGGTTCGGCGGACGCTGGTCGGGCCTGAACAAGCCGGCCGATCCTGTGACCGCGCGCCGCAACGTGGCAACCGGCATCGACCAGAAGCTGTTTGACAGCCTCGGCCGCACGCTGACGACCGTTCCTGAGGACCTCACGGTCCACAAGACGCTCTCACGCGTGATCGATGCAAAGCGCGAGATGTTCAGCTCGGGCCAGGGCTTCGACTGGGCGACTGGTGAGGCACTGGCATTCGGCAGTCTCGTCTCCGAGGGCTATGGCGTGCGCCTTTCGGGGCAGGACTGCGGCCGCGGGACCTTCAGCCAGCGCCACGCGGTGTGGGTGGACCAGAAGGACGAGCGCAAGTACGTTCCGCTGAAGACGCTGCCGCACGGCTCGTTCGAAGTGCTGGATTCGACGCTTTCGGAATATGGCGTGCTCGGCTTCGAGTACGGCTATGCCAGCGCCGACCCCAAGAGCCTCGTGCTGTGGGAAGCGCAGTTCGGCGACTTTGCCAACGGTGCGCAGATCGTGATCGACCAGTACATCGCCGCATCCGAAGCCAAGTGGCTGCGCGCCAACGGCCTCGTGATGCTGCTGCCGCATGGGTACGAAGGCCAGGGTCCGGAGCACTCGTCGGCGCGCATGGAGCGTTATCTGCAGCTTTGCGCCGAAGACAACATCCAGGTGTGCAACATCACCACGCCGGCCAACTACTTCCACGTGCTGCGCCGGCAGATGCACCGTCCGTTCCGCAAGCCGCTGATCATCATGACGCCCAAGAGCCTGCTGCGCCATCCACTGGCAAAGTCGGTCGCTTCGGACTTCATCGGCGACGGGCACTTCATGCGCATCCTGTCGGACATCAACCCGGCAGCCGACAAGGACACCCGCAAGGTCATCCTGTGTTCGGGCAAGGTCGCCTATGACCTGATCGAAGCGCGCGACTCCGCCGGAATCACCGACACGCAGATCATCCGCCTCGAGCAGCTCTATCCCTTCCCGGGCGAGCCGCTGGCCCTGCGCCTTTCGCGCATGACCAACCTCGAGGAAGTGGTGTGGTGCCAGGAAGAGCCGCGCAACAACGGTTCGTGGTTCTTCGTCGAGCCCATGATCGAGGACGCGCTCAAGGCTGCCAAGAGCAAGGTTGCCCGTGCCCGTTATGCAGGCCGTGCCGCAGCGGCATCGCCCGCCACGGGTCTCGCCAGCCGCCATGCCAGCGAGCAGGGCGCGCTGGTGGCCGATGCGCTGGGCCTTTCGGTTCGTGGCGAGATCCGCCGCCAAAAAAAGCACTGATTTTCCTTCTCCCCGAGGAACGTGAATTATGTCGATTGAAGTGAAGGTTCCGACGCTGGGTGAAAGCGTCAGCGAAGCAACCGTTGGCCAGTGGCTGAAGAAGCCGGGTGAAGCCGTGGCGCTGGACGAGCCGATCGTCAGCCTCGAGACCGACAAGGTCGCGGTCGAGGTTCCGGCTCCGGCGGCAGGCGTGCTTGGCGCGCTGGTGGCCAACGAGGGCGATACGGTGAACGTCGGCGCGCTGCTGGCGCTGATCGAGGACAGCGTGGCGGCTGCGGGCGCACAGGCCCCTGCCCCGCGCACCGAAGCGCCGGTTCCGCCCGCTTCGGCCTCGGAAGCGCCTGCTGCCCCGATCGCTGCTGCTGCGCCATCGGGCGATGCTGCTGCACTTTCGCCGGCAGTGCGCCGCGCGGTGCTGGAATACGGCATCGACCCCTCGACCGTGAAGGGCACCGGCAAGGACGGGCGCCTGACCAAGGAAGACGTGATGGCAGCGGCTGCGGCCAAGCAGGCCTCGCCCGCACCGGCCCTTTCGGCTCCTGCGGCAGCACCAGCGGCTGCAATTTCCGGTGGTCGCAACGAAGAACGCGTCAAGATGACCCGCCTGCGCCAGACCATCGCCAAGCGCCTGAAGAGCGCGCAGGAAACCGCCGCCCTGCTGACCACGTTCAACGACGTGGACATGAGCGCGGTGATGGAAGCGCGCGCCAAGTACAAGGACGTGTTCGAGAAGAAGCACGGCGTGAAGCTCGGCCTCATGTCGTTCTTCGCCAAGGCCTCGGTGCTGGCGCTGAAGGACATCCCTTCGGTCAACGCACAGATCCAGGGCGATGAGATCGTCTACTTCGACTATGTCGACATCTCGGTCGCGGTTTCGGCTCCGAACGGGCTGGTCGTGCCGGTAGTGCGCGATGTCGACAAGCTGAGCTTTGCCGACATCGAGAAGTCGATCGCCAACTACGGCAAGGCGGCGCGCGACGGCACGCTGACCATGGCGGACATGGCCGGCGGCACCTTCACCATCTCGAACGGCGGCGTGTTCGGCGGTCTGATGTCGACCCCGATCATCAACCCGCCGCAATCGGCCGTGCTCGGCCTGCACCGCATCGAGGATCGCCCGGTCGTCCGCAATGGCGAGATCGTGGTGCGCCCGATGATGTACATCGCCCTGTCTTACGACCACCGTATCATCGACGGCCGCGAGGCGGTGACCGCGCTCAAGACGATCAAGGAAGCGATCGAGGATCCGACGCGGTTGCTGATCGATCTGTGATTGATGTTTCGCGACTGACTTGATTCTGACGCCGATCATGCTGAGCTTGTCGAAGCATGACCGCGCAACGGAGGCCGAAAATGGCTGAATACGATTACGACGTCCTTGTCATCGGTGGTGGCCCCGGCGGTTACGTCGCGGCGATCCGCGCGGCGCAGCTGGGGCTGAAGACCGCTTGCGCCGAAGGGCGCGAGACGCTGGGCGGGACCTGCCTCAACGTCGGGTGCATTCCGTCGAAGGCGCTGCTGCACGGGTCGGAGAAGTTCGACGAGGCGAAGAACGGCACGTTCGCCAGCTATGGGATCAAGACCGGCGCTGTCGAGCTGGATCTGGATGCGATGCAGGCGCAGAAGGCAGATTCGGTCAAGGGCCTCACCGGCGGCATCGAGTTTCTGTTCAAGAAGAACAAGGTGACCTGGCTCAAGGGCTACGCCACGTTCGAGGACGCGCACAGCGTGACCGTGGCGGGCCAGAAGGTGACCGCGAAGAACATCGTGATCGCCACCGGTTCGAGCGTGACGCCACTGCCGGGCGTGACCGTGGACAACGATGCGGGCGTGATTGTCGACAGCACCGGTGCACTGGCGCTGAACCGCGTACCGAACCACATGGTGGTCATCGGTGGCGGCGTGATCGGGCTCGAGCTGGGTTCGGTGTGGCGCCGCCTTGGCGCGAAGGTCACGGTCGTCGAATTCCTCGACCAGCTGCTGCCCGGCATGGACGGCGACGTGCGCAAGGAAGCGGCCAAGATCTTCAAGAAGCAGGGCATGGACATCAAGCTCGGCACGAAGGTCACCGGCGTTGCAGTGGATGGTGGAAGGGCCACGCTGACTGTCGAGCCTGCAAAGGGTGGCGAGGCGGCAACCATCGAGGCCGACTGCGTGCTGGTGGCAATCGGGCGCCGTCCCAATGTCGATGGCCTCGGCCTCGACAAGATCGGGCTTGAGCTGAACGCGCGCGGCCAGATCGAGACCGACCACGACTTTGCCACAAAGGTTCCGGGCGTATGGGCCGTGGGCGACGTGATCCCCGGTCCGATGCTGGCGCACAAGGCCGAGGACGAAGGCATTGCCGTGGCCGAGAACATCGCCGGGCTCACGGGCATCGTGAACCACGACGTGATCCCGGGCGTTGTCTACACCATGCCGGAGTTCGCGGGCGTCGGGCTCACGGAAGAGGCGGCGAAGGAAAAGGGCGAGATAAAGGTCGGCAAGTTCCCGATGCTCGCAAACAGCCGTGCCAAGACCAACCACGAGCCGGACGGCTTCGTGAAGGTCATCTCGGACGCCAAGACGGACCGCGTTCTGGGCGTATGGTGCATCGCCTCGGTCGCCGGCACGATGATCGCGCAGGCCGCGCAGGCGATGGAGTTTGGTGCGACCAGCGAGGACATCGCCTATACCTGCCACGCGCACCCGACCCATTCGGAAGCGCTGAAGGAAGCGGCGATGGCCGTGACGGGCAAGCCGATCCACATGTGATCGCGCCGGGTCATGTTGATGAACGGGGCCGTCCTTCGGGGCGGCCCTTTTCGTTTGCCGGGAACGACTGCGGCGTTGCAGCGTGACATCCCTGGTCTACGCTGCTAGCGGCCAAGCAAGAATTGAGAAAGCAGACGAATATCATGGCAGGATACAAGGAACCCGGTCTCGGCGACCGCCGCAACGCTTCGGCCGAGGCACGCGCCAAGGCTATCGAGGCGCTGAAGGCCAAGGCGAAGGCTCCGGTAGACCCGGCGGTGCTGGCCGAGAAGCTTGCCCGAGCCGAGGCCAAGGAGAAGGCCGAGGCCGAAAAGCGCGAGGCGGCCCGCCTGAAGCGCGAGGAAGAGAAGGCGGAAAAGGCGCGGATCGCGGCCGAGAAGGCCAACGTGCCGCCTCCGCCGAGCAAGGAAGAGCTGGAAGCCGCGCAGAAGGCGGCCCGCGATGCCCGCTATGCCGCCCGCAAGGCGCGGAAGAAGTAGGCGTTGGACGCCACCCTCCCGGTTCAAGGAACCTCGCCTGTAGCCCCTCCCCCGATGTGGGAGCTCGAAGACGGTGACGAATTGATCGACACGTGTCGCGTGCCCGATGGCGCGCGGCTGCGGCTGGTGCGGAATGGCGAGGACTTCGTCATCCTGCTAGACCGTAACGAGTTGATGAGCACTGACGTTTGCGCTTCGGAAGTGCAACTGGCGGAAATGACCTGCGCACGGCTGGCAGGACGTTCAAACCTGCAGATGCTGATCGGCGGGTATGGCCTGGGCTTCACGCTGCGGGCGGCGCTGGAAGTGCTGGACGAGACGGCACACGTCACCGTGGCCGAGATCGTGCCCGAGATCGTGAAGTGGGCGCGCGGGCCGATGGCGGTGCTGACCGCCGGGTGCCTTGACGATAGCCGCGTGCAACTGGTCCATGACGACGTTGCCATGCTGATCGATGCAGCGCGCAACGCCTATGACACGATCCTGCTCGATGTCGACAATGGCCCCGAAGGGCTGACCCGGGCGCTCAACGGCTGGCTCTATTCGCCCGACGGGCTGCAGGCAGCTGCGCGGGCGTTGCGGCCGGGCGGAATTCTGGCAGTGTGGTCAGCGTTTCAGGACCCGGCTTTCGTCGAGTTGCTCGAGCACGCGGGATTTACCGTCGACGTGGCCAGTGTCGATGCGGGCGAAGAACCGCGCGAAGGGCGCAAGCCGCTGCACCACGTGATCTTCTTCGCGACGAAAGCCTGAACCTTTTGTTTGTGCCCTGCGGCTGCTGACGGTAACCGCAGGGTTTGAATCGAAGGAGTGCCACGATGGCCATCAAGCTGACCCTGACCGAAGACGAGACCGAAATCCTGATCGATGCGCTCGAAGCCGATCTTGAGGGCTATGTCGAAGCGGCGAAGGAAGCGCGCGGCAACAACAACCGCGAGGACGTCAAGACCTTCACCGAAGCAGCCGAACGCATCCAGGCGCTGAAGGGCAAACTGGAAGCGCTGCTGGGCAACTGAGCCCGTGCCCACCGCTCTGCCCACAGCAGACCTTTCTGCCCTCATTGGGCTGCTGGATCTCGTTGGCATCGCCGTGTTCGCGCTGACGGGAGCGCTGCTGGCGGCGCAGTTGCGACAGACGTTCGTGACGATGGCGTTCTTCGCGCTGGTGACAGGTGTGGGCGGCGGATCAGTCCGCGATCTGCTGATCGGCGCGCCCGTCTTCTGGGTGCGCGATCCGTGGGTGGCGCCGGTGTGCCTTGGCGTGGCGCTGGTGGCGTGGTTCACGCCGCACCGCTGGTGGGTGCAACCAGTCGGAAATTGGCCGGTCCTGGAATGGGCCGACGCGGCAGGGCTTGGCGCATATGCCGTGCTGGGGACGGCGAAGGCGCTGGCCTTTGGCGTGACTCCGGTGCCAGCGGTGCTGATGGGGGTGATTACCGGCTGCGTCGGGGGGATCATCCGCGACGTGCTGGCAGGCAGACCCTCCATCCTGATGCGACCCGAGCTTTATGTGACGGCCGCGGCGCTGTCTGCAGGCATTTGCGCAGGGGGGGCAGTACTCGGGCTGGACAGAGGGATGGTCTGGCCGCTGGCTGCGCTGGCCGGGTTCGCACTGAGGGGGGCGGCGATCTGGTGGAAGCTGGGTTTGCCGGTCTATTCCTCGGGCGAGCGCGAGGGCTGAGCAGGCCCAGCCCAACCCCTCCCGCATACGGGAGGGGAGAAAACAGATGTCAGCCGATCATTTCGACGACGACCTTGCCCATGGCCTGGCGGTTTTCGAGGAGGGCGATGGCTTCGCGCCCCTGATCGAGCGTGTAGCGCTGCGAGACGCGGGGGTTGATCTTGCCGGCCTTGAGTAGCGCGAAGAGTTCCTCGACCTCGGCCTTGAAGGCGGCGGGTTCGCGAGCTGTCCACGCCCCCCAGAACACGCCGCAGACATCGCAGGACTTCAACAGCGTCAGGTTGAGCGGGAGCCTGGCGATGCCGGCGGGGAAGCCAACGACGAGGAAACGGCCTTCCCAGGCGATCGCGCGCAGGGCCGGTTCGGAGTAATCGCCGCCGACGATATCGTAGACGATATCCGCGCCGTTGGGGCCGCAGGCGGCCTTGAATTGCTCGGCCAGTGCCTTGGACTGGGCCTTGTCGAAGGGCGGACGGCCATAGATGACCACGTCGTCTGCGCCTGCATCGCGCGCGACCTGTGCCTTTTCCTCGCTGGAAACGGCAGCGATCACGCGGGCGCCGAAGGCCTTGGCGAGTTCGACTGCCGAAAGTCCGACACCGCCTGCCGCGCCGAGCACGAGAACCGTATCGCCAGCCTTGATGTGTCCGCGATCCTTGAGGCCATGGATCGTGGTGCCGTAAGTCATCAGCAGAGATGCCCCGGTGGCGTAGTCGACGCCATCAGGCAGCGGGAACAGGCGCGCGACCGGAGCAACGACCTTTTCGGCAAGGCCACCGTTACCGATCATCGCGATGACGCGGTCGCCGACGTTCCAGCCAGTGACGCCCTCGCCCAGCGCCTCGATCTCACCAGCCAGTTCGCTGCCGGGCGCATAGGGACGCTCGGGCCTGAACTGGTAGAGATCGCGGATCATAAGCGTGTCGGGGAAATTGATCGAGCAGGCGTGGACCCGCACCAGCACTTCGCCCTTGCCCGGCACGGGATCGGGCAATTCGTCCATGACCAGCGTTTCAGGGCCGCCCGCGGCGTGGGTGCGCAGAGCCTTCATTCAACTTCTCCCAATAGTTGCGGATTCGATCCGCTCCGCATCAGGGAAGCAAGTTTTGCGCGGCTTGGGAAGCCCTGTTAAGCGTGCGGTTAAGCTGCCGATACGGCATCGGTGCCGCGCGCGAGGAAAGGCAGGCTCTCGCGCGTCTTCGCCTCGTGCGTGGAGATAGCGTCCCCACGCGCCATCGTCAGGCCGACTTCGTCCAGGCCATTGAGCAGGCAGTGCTTGCGGAACGGGTCGATCTCGAAGGTGAAGCGGTCCTGGAAAGGGGTCGTCACGGTCTGGGTTTCGAGATCGATCGAGACGGGATCGGTCTGCGCGACTTCCATCAGACGGTCGATCGCTTCCTGCGGCAGGACGACGGTGAGAATGCCGTTCTTGAAGGCGTTGCCCGAGAAGATGTCGGAGAACGAAGGTGCGATCACGGCCTTTAGCCCCAAGTCACCCAAGGCCCAGGCGGCGTGTTCACGGCTGGAGCCGCAGCCAAAGTTGTCGCCGGCAATCAGGATCGGCGAGCCGGAAAATTCCGCGCTGTCGAAGATGTTGTCGGGATCTGCGCGCAAGGCCTCGAACGCCCCCTTGCCGAGTCCCTGACGGGTGATCGTCTTGAGCCACTTGGCAGGGATGATCACGTCGGTATCGACGTTCTTGCGACCGAACGGGATGGCCCGTCCTTCGATCTGGTTCACCGGTTCCATGGCCGTCGCTATAGCTTGCGCGTTAGGTGATGCAATGCCCGTTTTGGGGGAGCTTTGGCGCAAGATTATTGCGTGACGGACATTCCGAAATCAGTCGGTCTCGGGTGCGTCGGCGGGCGGGGCCTTGGGTTCGGTCTTTTCGGCCCGTTCCTTGCGGCGCGACGCATAGAGCAAGGCGGCGGCCAGTGCTGCCGAGCCGATTGCCGCGCCCGCCATGGCTGCCTTGCCGGTCCAGTCCGTCTTCTTGGTCACGCTTGAGAACTCCTTGAAACGTGACGCCAAGATTGGCCGGGCGTTCTGCGATTGCAAGGCTCAGACGAGGAATTTCCGCAGCTTCGTCCACTCGCCAAGCTTTGCCTCGAAGGTGAGCGAGGCATGGGCCGGGCTGCTGGAAGGCAGGCGCAGGAGCGCGAATGCCCCGGCCCCGACCAGTTGCGGCGTGCCGACGCTGGCGGACTTGGCACCGTTGAAGGCGATACATCGCAGGTGCGGGAGCGAGGCGGCTAGAGCGGCCAGCGCATTGGGCGCGACATCGCGAATGGCGGTATCGAGGCTGCCCGAACGCGTGGCCGACCCGATCGAATCCCACAGGCCGATGCGATGTGCGAGCAGGGTTTCGAGGCGGCTTTCATAGTCCTGCGCGACAAGATCGACGTCGATCACCGCTCCGACCAACCGCCAGAACTGGTTGCGCGGGTTGGCATAGTAGCGCGCGGCGGCGAGGCTGGCTTCACCCGGGAGACTTCCAAGGATAAGCACCCGCGTGTGTGGATCGGCAACGGGCGCGAAGGACGACTTCCGGTCGGTCACGCGGGCGCTGGAGTGAGGTCGTTCCCGGCTACCTCATCCTTCGCAGGCGTGCCGCACGTCATGCAGAAGCGGAAGAAGGCCATCTTGCGGGTGTTGCAGCTGTGGCAGTGGTCGAACAGGGTCATGCCACAGTGAACGCAGAAGTTGGCTTCGGCATCGCCGGTGGTCGAAATCGGGCGGTCACAGCCGGGGCAGACCTTCGCGGCCATCTTCTTGAAGGCCTCGTCATGGCTGACCCGGGCGCGGCGCTCCTTCTCGGCTTGCGCCTCCACTTCCTGACGGTGGGCAAGATAGGCGCGCATGTTCTTGATCAGGAAGTGACCCGCCGCGAAGGTCAGGACGATGCCCACGGCGTAACGGATGTAGCCGCCGTAGCTGGGCAGGTAAGGCACAAGTTCCACAAAGAACACGAAGACTGCAGCGAGCACGAAGCCGCGCATCAGTGGCCAGTGATCGCTCTTGCGCTTCTTCACCACCATCCACGCGGCGACCGCCAGCATCGGCAGGGTGATGAGCAGCCGCAGGCCGAAGACCCGTAGTTCCTGCCAGAATATCGCGCGCTCCTGCGCCGGAATGGCGTCGGAGATCAGCTGGTTTTCGCGCAGCCGCAGCGTGCTTTCGCGCTGGTCAAGCGGGGCGCGCTCATTCTCGAGATTGGCGATTGCCTGCTGGATGCTGCGTTCGTTGGCCTTCAGCTGTTCAAGCTCACGGGTGCGGGCGAGAACTTCGGGGTCCTGCGCCGGATTGGTCGTGGCGGTACGGGCGGCGATCCAGGCCTTGAACGTCTCGTTCGCGGTGCCCGAGGCACGCTGCGCCTGTTCGAGCTGGAGGCGCTGTATCTCGAGCTTGTCGTCGATGGCGGTCTTGCTGTCGCCAATCCTGCGGATCTCGTCGCGCAATTCGCGAATGGCCGGGGTGTCATCAGCGGGCGCGGCGTAGACCTGGCTTTCGACCATCGGCAGGTCGCCGATGACGAGGTTGCCAAAGCCGATGATGAAGCCGGCGAAGACGATGGAAACGGCCCAAAGCACGCCGCGATAGACGCGTTCGGGCACGCGCACGCCCTTGATCATGTCCATGGATCACCCCTCCTTGGTTTGGAGTGAGGCTAAGCTTCGAGCGGGGCGTTGTAAATTGGGTGGAGGACGCTTCTGCCCTCCCAAATCCGCTCACCCTGAGCCTGTCGAAGGGTGCCCGCGCCGCCGCTGTGCCGGATGCTTCGACAAGCTCAGCATGAGCGGGCTTCAGGGGGTTGGAAGAGGCCTATTTCTGGACCAGCGGGCTCACGGGATCGCGCCCTGCTTCCCATTGCTGCCACTTGTCGCCAAGGCCAGTGTGATCAAGCGCGCCTTCGCGCATGGCGGCGGCTGCCTGGGCAGCGGGGAGCGGCGGGAGCGGGCCGTTATCGCCGAGCATGAGTTCGTCACCCAGCAAGCGGAAGTCCTGCGGGCCGGGACGGAAGGCCTGCACGACGGTCATCACGCTGCCGCCGTACTGGACGACGTCTATCACCAGGGCATCGACCTCGCCCGTGGGCGTGTCGACCTTGACCTGCCGGGCAATGGCGCAATCGGGCCACTGGGCTGCACCGCCACCGATGAAGGCCCGGGCGGCAGCGTCCTGATCCTTGGGGCTGGCGCCGTCGAAGGTCTGAAGCTGGCGGCTGCCATCGGCGCGCATGCACAGCGATTGCGGCTGGTAATGGCCGCCGGGCGGCAGGTCCGACGCCGTCCAGAACGCGTGGGCCATGAGGAACCCGGCGAGCTGGAGCGCGGCTGTCGGAAGGCCTGCCACGGGCTGCGTCAGCCGATCAGCTTGCGCACGTCGGTCAACCGGCCGGTGACGGCAGCGGCAGCGGCCATCGCGGGGCTGACAAGGTGCGTGCGGGAGCCAGGGCCCTGGCGGCCGACGAAGTTGCGGTTCGAGGTCGAGGCGCAGCGTTCGCCTGCTGGCACCTTGTCCGGGTTCATGCCGAGACAGGCCGAACAGCCCGGTTCACGCCATTCGAAGCCCGCTTCGGTGAAGATGCGGTCAAGCCCTTCGTCCTCGGCCTGCTTCTTGACGAGGCCGGAACCGGGGACGACGATCGCCCACTTGACGTTGTCGGCCTTCTTGCGACCTTTCAGGATCGCGGCGGCGGCACGCATGTCCTCGATGCGGCTGTTGGTGCATGAGCCGATGAAGATGTTCTGCACCTCGACGTCTTCCATGCGCTGGCCCGGGGTCAGTCCCATGTAGGCGAGGCTGGCCTTGGCGGCTTCCTGCTTGGATGGATCGGCGAAGCTTTCCGGCGCCGGGACGAGGCCGCTGATCGGCAGGACGTCTTCCGGGCTGGTGCCCCAGGTAACCGAAGGGGCAATGTCCTTGGCGTCGATCACCACGACCTTGTCGTAAGTGGCGCCGGGGTCGGTCGCGAGGCTCTTCCACCAGGCGACGGCCTTGTCCCAATCCTCACCCTTCGGCGCATAAGGCCGGCCCTTGAGGTAGGCGAAGGTCTTTTCATCGGGCGCGCACAGGCCGGCACGGGCGCCGTGCTCGATCGCCATGTTGGAGATGGTCAGGCGGCCTTCGATGGAAAGGTCGCGGATGACCTGGCCCGTGTATTCGATGACCGAACCGGTGCCGCCAGCCGCACCCAGCACGCCGGTGATGTGCAGGACAACATCCTTGGCAGTAACGCCGGGCATCAGCGTGCCTTCGACGCGGACTTCCATCGACTTCGACTGCTTGAGCAACAGGGTTTGCGTGGCGAGCACATGCTCGACCTCGCTGGTGCCGATGCCGAAGGCCAGCGCGCCGAGGCCGCCGTGGCAGGCGGTATGGCTGTCACCGCAGACAATGGTGGCGCCGGGGAGCGAGAAGCCCTGCTCTGGCCCGACGACGTGGACGATGCCCTGTTCCGCATCAGCATCGCCGATGTAGCGGATGCCGAAAGCGGGTGCGTTGCGCTCGAGCGCTTCGAGCTGCTGCGCGCTTTCCGGATCGGCAATGGGCACGCGCTGGCCATCGGCGGTGCGGCGCGCGGTGGTGGGCAGGTTATGGTCAGGCACGGCGAGCGTAAGATCGGGGCGGCGCACCTTGCGGCCTGCCGCGCGCAGGGCCTCGAACGCCTGCGGGCTGGTCACTTCGTGGACGAGGTGGCGGTCGATGTAGATGAGCGCGGTGCCATCATCGCGCTGTTCGACAACGTGGGCGTCCCAGATCTTCTGGTAGAGCGTGCGGGGTGCTGCGGTGTTCGACATGGTGCAAGCGGTTAGGCCCGCCCTTCCCGCAATTCAAGCAGGAAAGGGCGGGCCAAGAGGCGCGTCGGCGTAATTTTGTTACGCCTTCTGGGTATTATCCGCCAACCGGTGATCGAGTTCAGCCACGGCGACCGTCACGGTCCCACTTTTCAGCATGGAGGCGCTGATGGATGCCGGCGACCCGGTTCTGGAGCGAGTGGTATTCCGCTGGCGAAAGGCCGCGATTGGCAAAGCGCGTGTAGGTTGTCTTGAGATCGCGCAACTCACGACGCAGGCCCTTCGCTTCGTGGACTGAGATGGCGCGGTTGGCCTGCGCACGGTCGATGCGGCTATCAAGCTCCCAGATGTCACGGCGCACATCGGCATTGCGCGATGGCGTCAGATAGGACGCCTCGACGCGATTGCCGCCACGGTAACGGTCATTGTCGTGCGCCAGCGCCGGAGTGGCGACGCCTGCGACAAGGGCGGAAAGGACAACGGCGATAACGGTCTTGCGCATGGGAAAAGCTCCTCATTGGTCTGTGAGGACAAACTGCCCCCCAGCGCCTGAACACCAGAAAAACGAGCCGTCGCGACTTTCGGGCAAAGTGTAAGAATGTGTCGCTAGGCGAAAGGCATCGGTGTAAAGGGGCGCCATGCAGACGCTTGTTGCCTTGCTCATCATCATCGCCACGGTGCTGATCATGGAATTCGTGGCGTGGTCGAGCCACAAGTACGTGATGCACGGTTTCGGCTGGGGCTGGCATCGCGATCACCACGAGCCGCACGACGGCTTCTTCGAGAAGAACGACCTCTATGCGGTGGTCGGTGCCGCCATCTCGATCAGCTTCTTCATGATCGGCAGCCCGCTAGTGATGGGCGCCGATGCCTGGTGGCCGGCGACGTTCATCGGCCTTGGCGTGATGGCCTATGGCGCGATCTACACCCTGGTTCACGACGGGCTGGTGCACCAGCGCTGGTTCCGCTGGGTGCCGAAGAAAGGCTACGCCAAGCGGTTGGTGCAGGCGCACAAGCTGCACCACGCAACCATCGGCAAGGAAGGCGGGGTAAGCTTCGGCTTCATCTTCGCGCGCGATCCCCAAGTGCTGAAGAAGGAGCTGCGGGCGCAGCGCGAGCAGGGGATTGCGGTGCTGCGGGAGGCGGTGGATTGAGGCGGTACTTTGGTCCGTTCCTGCGTGCGACATGGGCAGGAGTTCTGACTGCAAGTTTCTTGCCTTTTCTTTTCGCCGTCGTGATCTTGATAGGCGGTTTGGTCACGGGTGAGCCGACCCAAGCCTTGGCAACGATATACGTCTTTGTAATCGCACTTGCTTCCATCTCTGCCGTGATAACGGGCGTAAGCCTTCTGATCGGAGTGCCAATAAGCCTCCTTCTCAGACATACAGGGCGGTACACGAAGCGTGCGCATGTCGTAGTCGGAGTAATACTTGGATTCGTGTCATTCCCTGCGCTCATTGCCGTAACCGGCGAGCAGGGAAGTGATGCAAGTCTCCTTCTCCTTTATGTTTACTCCGCTCTTGTCGGCGGTGTGACTGCCGAAAGCTGGTGGCGCAACACGATAGCTCTGGTGGAACGAAGCTTTAAGCCAGCCTGATCTCGTTCAAAACGCCTTTGGCCAGGTTGCGGAAGCGCAGGGCGTCGGAGACGGAAATCGCCTGATCGTGCGCGGCGGCGTTGCGAAGCGCGCGCATGTCCTCGATCATGCCAACGGTGCGCGCGGGAAGGACGCCGCGCTTCTGCAGGGTTCGGCCCGCCTCTGACACATCGGGGGCGGCAAGGGCATGCTCGATGGCGAGCGATTGCAGCGCGTCCTCTACCCCCGCCCAGGAATCGAGCACGGCCGCTCCGGGCGAGAGATCGAGCAGCTTGAGGAAGCGGGCGTGATCGCCGGTCAGGGCGATCTCGGGGCCTTCAGGCCCGGGCGGCGCGGGGCTGGCTTCGGATTCGAGGCGGTCCAGCCGCTGTGCGAAACGGGCAGACTTGTCGCCCCAGCTCAGTTCGTCGAGACGGGCTAGCAGCGCCAGCAGGGGGCGGCGGAAAATCAGGGCGATGACCAGCGCCGAGACTGGCCATGCCAAGGCAGCGAGCACCGAGGCGGTCCAGTCAAGCCAACCGATGTCAGTTCCAGCCGGGCCGACAGTCAGGGAAATCATCGTTCACATCCAATCCGTTCGAGTCCACCACAACTCTATCGGATTTGGAACAAAAGTGGAACAGATGGCAGGGACTATTCCGCGCGTGTCCAGATCCAGGTGCCGGTCACACCCATGACCACAGCCGGGATCAGGACCCAGGGCCACCCCGCGGTCACCCCGGTCAGAACCACCCCTGCACCCATCGCGATCAGCGCGCCGGTCTTGGCCTTGCGCGAGATCGCGCGGCGGTCCCGCCATTGACGCAAGGGCGGGCCGTAACGCGGGTGATTTAGCAGACGCTGCTCCCACGCGGGATTCGAGCGGGCAAAGCAGAAGGTGGCAAGGAGCAGGAAGGGGACTGTTGGCAGGATCGGGAGGAATGCCCCGACCGCGCCCAAGGCCACGCTGATCACGCCGCCAGCGAGATAGAGGTGGCGGCGCAAGTTCCCTGCCCTGCCGTCAGGCCGTGGCGGCGATGCGCGCGGCGTGCTCGCGAACCAGCGCGATCATGTTGGGTACGCCCTGGGTGCGGTTGGACGAGAGCTGCCTTTTCAGATCGAAGGGCGCGAGTTCCTCGGCAATATCCGTCGCGGCGACGTCTGCCGCGGGCTTGTCTTGCACAGCAGCGAGAACAAGCGCGACGATGCCCTTGGTGATTGCGGCGTTGCTATCGGCAAGAAAGTGGAGCTTCCCGCCCTCACCCTGCGTGGGGTAGACCCAGACGCTGGCCGAGCAGCCGCGCACCAGCGTGGCGTCGGTCTTGAGGGCATCGGGCATGTCCTCAAGCTCGCGCCCCAACTCGATCAGGAGCCGATAGCGCTCGTCGCCATCGAGGAATTCGTACTCTTCGAGAATGTCTTCAAGGCTGCGCATGGGCCCGCATTAGCGGGCGGTGGATGTGACGTCCACACCCCGTGGGGGCACAACATCCTTCGACAGGCTCAGGATGAGCTGTGTTGGGAAATGCTCCTCAAAATCCCGCTCATGCTGAGCTCGTCGAAGCATGGTCACGCGCAACCTAACCCGAAAGGCCACCCGGACGCGTGAGCGCGTACCAGATGACGTAGATCCACGAGAGCACGCCGTGAACCAGCGCCCAGACGATGGACTTGTGCAGACTCCACGAAATGGTGATGGCAATCGCCGAGCCGAGGCCGATGCCGGCCTTGGCTGCACCTTCCGTGTGACGGCTCACAGGTCGACGCCCGAGGCAATGGCTTCAAGCTTGCGCAGGCGCTCGCGCATGTCGGCAAGTTCGATGAGGCTGCCGGCGTCTCCCGTATCGGCGCGTTCGAGTTCCATGCGCTTGAGGGCGAGCCAGCCGTCCCAGCCGCGAAGGGCGGCCAGGGCGACCATGGCAAGCCCTGTGAGGCCGGAGAGGGAAAGGACGAGATCCGGGGTCATGTCAGCAACTCCCTTATAATTACCTTTCGCAAATCAACGGTCGCGCAGGGATTCGATCTCGCGCGACAGGCGGCGGGTTTCGCCCTCGTCGGTAGCGATGCGTTCGAGGACTTCGAGCCGCTTGCGCAAGTCCGAGACTTCGCGTTCGAGGCTGGCCGTGTAAGCGGGATCGAACGGCGGTTGCTGCATGCTGCCGGCACGATAGCGATCCCGGTTGGTGCGGATGATGACGAAGGCGATGATCGCGATGATCGCGACGATGGTTGATCCGGGGCCCACTTGTTGCGTCCTCAGTTGACCTTGACTTCGCGCAGGTTCTCGATCTGCAGCGCGAGGTCGGAATTGTTTTCGGTGGCGATGCGTTCGAGCACGCGGACGCGCTGTTCAAGGCGTTCGGCCTGGGCAGCGTACTGTGCGGCTTTCTCGGCCGTCTGCTTCGAGAGCAGTTCCAGTTCGCGTTCCCGGAAAGCGAGGCGACGCTTGTAGATGTCGGCCCCGACGCCGAGCACGATCGGCACGACGATGACCGTGAACACCAGCACCATGATGACGTCTTCGTTCATTGCGCTTTCTCCTGAGCAGGGCGCAGTGCCTCGATCTGGCGGGAGACGTCGAAGCCGCTGTCGGTGACGATGGCTTCGACGTTGGCAAGGCGCTGGTGCGTCTTGTCCAGTTGGTCGCGCAGGAAGGCGTTCTCCTCGCGCAGCTTGGCATAGGCTTCCTGATCGGCGCGATCGGTCTTGCCGCCCCATTCGTCCTCAAGGGCATAGCCGTGGCGTGCGCGGATCCAGTTGTTGATCACCCAGCCGCCAGTGGAGATGGCGATGATCGCCAGGACGAATTCGGGACCACCCCAGTTCATTGCGCCCTCCGGTCTTCCAGTGCGGCGCTGTCGCGGCGGAGCGCCTCGATCTGCGCGGCGGTGTCGAAGCCCTTGTCGGTGACGATGCGTTCCAGAACGCGGACGCGTTCTTCGAGTTCGCGGGTGTGCTGGGCGTATTGGGCCGCCTTTTCGGCGCTCAGTTCGGCCGTCGCATTGATCTGCATCTCCGCAATCTTGGTGCGGTGCTTGGTCCAGATCGCGACGATCGGGATCATCAGAGCCGCGATTGGGATCAGCGGCCCCAGTGTGTCAGGTCCCATGGTTCAGTCCCCCTCAGGACGGTTGTGTTCTCAGCGCAGCTTCTCGATTTCGGCCGAGAGGCGCGGGTTCGAATTGACGTAGAAGCTCTCGACGTCGGCCAGGCGGCGGTCGATGTCGCGGAATTCGGCGCGGACTTCGCGGGCGGTGCGGGCGGGCGACTGGCGGACACGCTGCCAGAACTGCTGCTCCTGCCGATCGCCGTAGAGGTTCGCAGGCTTCTTGTTGGCAAGGAAGCCCAAGGCAAAGTAGACCAGGAAGGGCCAGCCCATCGAACATGCCAGGATCAGGAAGCCGAGGCGGACCCAGAGCACGTCGACCCCGGTGTAATCGGCAACTCCGGCGCAGACGCCCATGAACTTGCCATTGACCTTGTCGCGATAAAAGCGGGTGCGGGGGCTGTTCACTTCGAGGTCCTTCCCTGTTCGGCGAAAAGGCGATCCAGTTCGCGCAGTTTCTGATTGTCGGTTTCGCGGTCGTGCACGATGCGTGCAGGTCTGAATTCGGGATTGTCGGCAGCGACGAGGCGCTCGACAGTATCCATGCGTTCATCGAGGCGGCGGGCGAGTTGGTAGAGCTCTTCCAGCAGCGCCTCATCGCCATTGGTCAGCGTGGCGGCAGTTTTCCATTTGGTGATGTAGTGGAAAATGATCCACGGCAGACCAAGGAAAATGGCAGCAATTGCAACGACGTCTTCCATGGCTCAGCCTTCCTTTCCAAGCTGGCGCTTCATCGCTTCAAGCTCCTCGTCGATCTTGTCCTGCCCGGCGAGCGCGGCGATCTCGTCCGCGAGGCTGGGCTTGGAGTTGTCGGCAAGGCTCAGTGCATCGGCGCGGCCTTCGGCGTAATCGACGCGGCGTTCCAGCTGATCGAACCGCGCCATGGCTTCATCGACGCGTTCGCTGGCCAGCAAGGACCGCAGGCGGACGCGATTCTCGGCGCTTTCAAGGCGGGCGGCGATCGCGGTCTGGCGGCTGCGGGCTTCGCGCAGGCGGGTCTGCAGCTTTTCGATGTCCTGCTCGTAGGCGCGCATCGCATCGTCGAGCACGGTGATCTCGGTCTTGAGCTGGTCGGCCATGTCTGCGGCCTTCTTCTTCTCGACCAGAGCGGCACGGGCGAGGTCCTCGCGGTCCTTCGACAGCGCGAGCTGGGCCTTTTCAGACCAATCGGCCTGAAGGCGTTCCAGCTTGGACACATGACGGCCCATCTCCTTCTGATCGGCGATGGTCCGGGCAGCCGAGGCGCGGACTTCGACCAGCGTCTCCTCCATCTCCATGATGATCATCCGGATCATCTTGGCAGGATCGTCGGCCTTATCAAGCAAGTCGTTGAAATTGGCTGCAATGATGTCGCGCGTCCGCGAAAAGATACCCATCAGGTTTGCTCCGGGAGTGAAGAGGGGGCGGGATTGGCCATTGCCGCCACCATTGCTGAAATTGCGCAGGCGATCCAGTTCCGCATCGAGGCGGGTGGTGCGACCACCTTCGTCGCGTGCGGAGCGGATCGGGGTGAGTTCGTCGGCCATCATGCCAGCTCACCAGTGATGGCGGCGGTGGAAGCCACGACGGTCGGAACCGCGTTCACCTGCTGCGTCAGGGCAAAACAGCACATCACGACCATCGCACCAATGCTGGCGAGGCTGGCGCGGCCGAGCGAGGTGGAGAAGAAGCGGGCGGTGTACATTTTCGTGACCTTTCGGCAGGTTACTTGTCAGTTCGGGCCGGCTCGGTGCCGGATGTTCATGTTAGAGCAAGGGGTGTGCCAAACTGCGATTTGCCCGGAATTCCGCCACTTTTGTGCGTCACCTTTCTTTAATGTTGGGAATTCTTGCCGAGACTTGGGAAAATGCGCTAAACCTGCAGCATGGACAGGGAGGTTCAGTTCATCGGCCAATCGGGCGCGTTCCTCGACGCGGTCGAACGCGCCAGCCGCGCCGCGCCGATGCGCCGCCCGGTGCTGGTCATCGGTGAGCGCGGGACCGGCAAGGAACTGATTGCTGAGCGTCTCCACCGCCTCTCCACGCGCTGGCAGGAACCGCTGGTGACGATGAACTGCGCGGCCCTGCCCGAAACCCTGATCGAGGCCGAGTTGTTCGGGCACGAGGCAGGCGCCTTTACCGGCGCGACGCGGGCGCGGACCGGGCGGTTCGAAGAAGCCGACAAGGGCACGCTGTTCCTGGACGAACTCGGCACGCTGTCGATGGGCGCGCAGGAGCGGCTGCTGCGCGCGGTCGAATATGGCGAAGTGACGCGGATCGGGTCGAGCAAGCCGGTGCGCGTGGACGTGCGCATTGTCGCGGCAACGAACGAGGACCTGCCGAAGCTGGCAGACCAGGGCCGCTTCCGCGCCGACCTGCTTGACCGGCTGAGCTTCGAGGTGATCACCCTCCCCCCATTGCGCGTGCGCGAAGGGGATATTGCAGTTCTCGCCGACTACTTCGGGCGACGCATGGCGGCGGAACTGCACTGGGATTCCTGGCCCGGCTTTACAGGTCCAGTCCAGAAGGCCATGGAGGAGTACCTCTGGCCCGGCAACGTGCGCGAATTGCGCAACGTGGTAGAGCGCGCCGTCTATCGCTGGGACGACTGGAGCCAGCCCATCGGGCATGTCCAGTTCGATCCATTCGAGAGCCCGTGGAAGCCGGTGGCATCGATGCGGCCGGAAGTGGCGGAGAGCGAGGGGGCAGTGCCGGTGCGGAGCGCCATGCCGTCAGCAGATTTCGATAGCGTGGCGGACTTGCGTGCGGCGGTAGATGCGCACGAGCGCGCGATCGTGGAGCACCATCTCGGCCGCAACCGCTACAATCAGCGCCAGACAGCCAAGGCGCTGGGCCTGACCTACGACCAGTTGCGCCATTGCATGAAGAAGCATGGCCTGAGCGACAAGACTTGAGCGAGAGGGCCTGAGCGACAAGACTGGAGGTTTCGCTTGTCGCGCAAACCCACTAACGCCTCAAAGCAATGTCCCTCACCCGCCTGACCCTGCGCGACTTTCGCAACCATGCCGCGACACGGCTGGAAGGGATGCGCGCGTTCAATGTGCTGGTGGGAGAGAACGGCGCGGGCAAGACCAATGTGCTCGAAGCCATCAGCCTGCTGGCGCCGGGGCGCGGCCTCAGACGTGCGCAGCCGGCCGAGATGGCGGGACGCGATGGGTCTGGCGGGTTCGCAGTGGCGGCAGAAATCGAGGACGGGGCAGTGCAGATCGGCACGTCGACCGCGCACGAGGCTCCCAATCGCCGGCTGGTGCGGATCAATGGTGCAGAAGGGCCGGCGGCGCGGCTGGGGGAATGGCTTTCGATCACCTGGCTGACGCCGGCGATGGACCGGCTTTTCGCCGAAAGTGCCGGATCACGCCGACGGTTTCTCGATCGGCTGGTTCTGGCGCGCGAGCCGGGCCATGCGCGCAATGCGACCCGCTATGAAACGGCGCTGCGCGAGCGCAACCGGCTGCTGGGCGACCCGACGGAACCCGATCCGCTGTGGCTTGACGGGATCGAGGCGCAGATGGCCGAGAGCGGTGCGGCCATGGCAGCGGCGCGGGCCGCACTCGTGGCAGCCCTCGGGCGCGTGCTGGAGACTGTGCCGGAGCAGCCGTTCGCGCGGCCTTCACTGGTCTATGCCAGCGCTGTGCCGATCGAGGCGGACGCGCTGCGTAGCATGCTGCGCGAAGGGCGGCGTCGGGATCGCGCGGCAGGGCGATCACTGATCGGGCCGCATCGCGATGACCTGGCCGTGACGCTGGCGGCGAAGAACGCGCCCGCCGCCGATTGTTCGACGGGTGAGCAGAAGGCGATGCTTATCGCCATTGTCCTCGCCCATGCGGAACTGACGGCGGGCGAGCGCCCGCGCCTGCTGCTGCTCGACGAGATTGCCGCGCACCTCGATCCGGTGCGGCGCACGGCGCTGTTCGAGCGGCTGGAATCAAGCGGGGCGCAAGTGTGGATGACGGGCACCGAGATGGCGCCATTTGCTGAAGTTTCCGGGTCCAGCGCCGTGTGGGCGGTGCGCGACGGATTGGTCGAACCGCTCTGATCGCTACTTGACCGTGGCCGCTCTCAGCGCCTTTGCCACCTGATCCCTTGTCGCTGCGACGATCTTGTCGACGCCTCGGGCGTTCGGGTGGACATTGTCTTCCAGCATCAGATCCTTTTTGCCGAGGACGGGCGCAAGGAAGAACGGGACCAGGCCTGCCTTGTGCTTCTTCGCGAGATCAGGCCAGATCGGGTTGAATTGCTTCTGGTAGTCCGCGCCCAGATTTGGAGCGGCGAGCATTCCCGTCAGCACCACCGGAATATCGCGCTTGTCGAACTCGGTCAGGATCGCATCAAGGTTGGCGCGCGTCTCGGCCGGGGGCAGCCCGCGCAGCATGTCGTTGCCGCCGAGGCCGACGAGCGCGAGGGTGGGTTTGACCGGCTGGTTATCGAGCGTGAACTGCAGGCGCTGGAGGGCCGCTGCAGTCGTATCGCCCGAGACGCCCGCATTGACGACCTTGGCGGGCACGCCCCCTGCATTGAGCGCCGCTTCCAGCCGCGGCGGATAGCCCTCACCCGGGTTGAGCTGGTAGCCGGCGTAAAGGCTGTCGCCGAATGCCAGTATGACAGGGGCATCGGCCGGGACCGGTGCCGGCGCCTGTGCGGATGCCGATGCGGTAGGGGTGGCAGCTGGTTCGGGGGCCTTCTCTGGCGAGCAGGCGGCGAGAACAAGGGTGGCGGCATGAGCGAAGCGGCGCATTGAAACTCCATTAGCGCGCCCCCAAGTGCCGGTTGCACGCTGCAACCAATCTATGCCACGTGAGGCCTGTGACAAGCACCCCCCTTTCAAGTTCATCAGCGCCGGTAATCGCCGCATCCGCCGTCACCCTCTCTTTCGGCACCGGGGAAGCGCAGGTGCAAATCCTCCGTGGCATCGACCTGACCGTGGCAGCAGGCGAGACCTTGGCGCTGCTGGGGCCATCGGGTTCAGGCAAGTCATCGCTGCTTGCGATCCTGTCCGGGCTGGAGCGGGCAAGCGGCGGGTCGCTCAATGTGGCCGGTGCTGATTTCACTGTACTGGACGAGGACGGCCTGGCCGCCGCGCGGCGCGGGCGGATTGGCATCGTGCTTCAGGCCTTCCACCTTCTGCCGACAATGACCGCGCTGGAAAACGTGGCGACGCCGCTGGAGCTGGCGGGTCAGGCCGATGCCATGGCGCGGGCCGAAGCCGAATTGGTGGCTGTCGGGCTGGGCCATCGCCTGCACCACTATCCGGCGCAGCTTTCGGGCGGAGAGCAGCAGCGCGTGGCGATTGCGCGGGCACTCGCGCCGAGCCCTGCCATCCTGTTTGCCGACGAGCCGACCGGCAATCTCGATCATGCGACCGGCGAGGCGGTGGCCGACCTGCTGTTCGCGCGCGCGGCGCAGGCCGGTGCGACCTTCATCATGGTCACCCATGACGAAGCCCTGGCGGCACGGTGCAGGCGGATCGTGCGGCTGGCCGATGGGCAGATCGCTTCGGACAAGGCTTCGTGAACCTTTCGTGGGGCGCCGCATGGGCGTTGGCGCGACGCGGGCTGGATTGGCGATTCAAGGGCTTGCGGCTGTTGCTGGTCTGCCTGGTGCTGGGCACGGCGGCGCTCTCGGCGATAGGCACCCTGACGGGCGCGATCGAGCGCGAACTGGCGACGCGCGGGCGGGAGATGCTGGGCGCAGATCTCGAATTCACCCTGGCAGCGCGCCAGCCCTCGGCGGAGGAGCGGGCCGCCATCGCCGCGATGGGCGACATTTCCGAAGGCGCGCGATTGCAGGCAATGGCGCGGGTGCCGGATGACGATACGCGCACGACGCCTGTCGAATTGAAGGCGGTCGATGCCAAGTGGCCGCTCTACGGGCGGTTCACGCTGGAAGGCGGCAAGGTGGCGGGCGCGCCGGAAGGCATGGCGGCATGGATTGCGCCGGGCGTGGCGGACCGGCTCGGCGTAAAGATCGGTGACAAGCTGCGCGTGGGCGAGGTCGAGCTTCGTGTCGGCGGGGTCATCGGGTCCGAGCCGGATCGGCTGGCAGAGGGCTTTTCGCTGGGGCCGACGGTGATTGTCAGCAAGGCAGCGCTCGATGCTTCGAAGCTGGTGCAGCCGGGATCGATGGTGCGGACCAAGCTGCGCGTACGGCTGCCGGCGGGCGCCGACGCTGTGGCGCTCGGCGAGAGGATAAAGGCGCAGTTTCCGCTGGCCGGCTATGAGGTGCGGACGCGCGACAAGGCCTCGCCGGGGTTGGACCGCTTCGTCTCGCGCATGGGGCAGTTTCTGGTGCTGGTGGCGCTGGCGGCGCTGGCGATTGCCGGAATCGGCATCGGCAACGGGGTGAACTCCTACCTCGAAGCGCGGCGCGGGAGCATCGCGACGCTCAAGATTCTCGGCGCTTCGAGCCGGGACATTGCGCGGATCTATCTGCTGCAGCTGGCCGCCGCTGCGTCTCTGGCGATTCTTGCCGGACTGGTGATCGGGGTGAGCATCACGCCGTTGATCGGCAAGGCGCTGGAAGGCCTTCTGCCGATCGAGGCCGGCTTCGTACTTGATTGGGGCGCTCTGGCGATCGCAGCGGCCTATGGCGCCTTGATTGCGCTGACTTTCGCCGCGCCGCCCTTGGCCCGGGCCAAGGCCTTTCCAGCGATGGCGCTGATGCGGGCGCGGGTCAGTCCGTTGGCGGGCGGCTGGAAGGGCGCGGCGCTGCCGGTCGCGCTCGGGCTTGGCGGGCTCGGTTGGGGGCTGCAACGGCTGGCGGCAAAGCTGCCCCGGCCCAGGGGTGCGATTGCGCGGATGGCGCTGGCCAATCTGCATCGGCCGGGAGCGCAGACTTCGGCGCTGGTTGTGGCACTGGGCTTCGGGCTTGCCGCCTTCGTTCTGCTGGCAGGCGTACAGACCAGTCTGGACGGCAACATCGCACTGCGGGTGCCGAACCGGGCGCCCGACTACTTCGTGCTCGACTTGCCCCAGGGAAGGACTGCGGAGTTCGACCGGATCGTGCAGCGCGCCGCGCCTGATGCGGCAGTCCGCAAGGTCCCTGCCCTGCGCGGGTCGATCGTTGCCTATGGACCAGCGGATGCGATGACTCGGGTCGCCGATCTCAAGGAAATTCCGGAGAATGCCTGGCCCCTGCGCGGCGACCGCGGGCTGACCTATGCCGACGAAGTGCCCGAAGGCAATGTGCTCGCCGCAGGTGAATGGTGGCCCAAGGCCTATTCTGGCGAGCCATTGGTTTCGGTCGACGACGACCTGCGCGAGGCGCTCGGGCTGAAGCTGGGCGACCGTATCGCGGTCTCGATCCTTGGCGTTGAGCGCAGTGCGAAGATCGCCTCGTTCCGCCGGATCGACTGGGAGAACATGGGCTTCAACTATGTGCTGGTCTTCAGCCCCAACGCCATTGCCGATGCTCCGCACAATCTGGCGGCCACGATCAGCCTGCCGGAAGGCGCGAAGACACCGGACGTGCGCCGAGCGATCCTTGGCGGGCTGGTCAAGGCCCTGCCTTCAAGCTCGGTGATCGAAATCGGGCCGGTGCTGGGTCAGGCGCGCGAGATCCTGTCGCAGATGGGAGCGGCCATCCTTGCTGCGGCGAGCGTGGCGATCCTTGCCGGGATGGCCGTGCTGGCAGGCGCGATTGCCGCCGCGCGCGAACGCAAGACCTACGACAACGTCATCCTGCGCGTGCTGGGAGCAAGCCGCAGGCAATTGCTGGTGCTTCTCGTGGCCGAATACGGGCTGCTCAGCGCGCTTCTGGCGGGCGTGGCGCTGGTGCTGGGCACGGGGGTGGCGTGGGGCGTGATCGTGCTGCTGTTCGAGTTCGACTGGCTGCCCGACTGGCCGCGTATCCTTGGCGTGCTGGGCGCTGGCGTGGCGTTGGTGATGGTGCTGGCGATCGCCGGCTCGATCGGGCTGCTGCGGACCCGACCGGCACAGGTGCTGCGCGAGCTTTAGGAGAACACCTCGGCAGGCGTCGGGTTCTTGGGATCAGGCCCGAAGCGGTTGGGGCCGCGCGTGCCCTCGAGGCACATCAGGACGAGCAACGCGAACCAGCCCAACAACGGAATGAGCCAAAGCAGCAGGAGCCAACCCGTGCGGTCCTGATCGTGAAGGCGCCGCACCGACACGGCAAGGCCCGGAACGATGGAGGCGAGCCAGAACAACCCGCCGATCCATCCCCCGGCCCCCACGAGCCGGGAACCATAGACAAACGCCCCCTCGCCTCGCGTCACCTCGTTGGTGCCGAAAACCGCGTTCAGCACGATCATCACCAACACATAGAACAGCGCGAAGCTCCAGTACTCCCTGCGCCGAGAGCGCCCCGAGAATTCGGCATAGCGGCGATAGGGCAGGATCATCCAGTTCATCGCGAAAGCCCCTTGCGTTGGGTCAGCCGAACACGTCGTAACCAGCCGGGTTCTTCGGATCATCGCCAAAGCGGTTCAAGCCTGCGGTGCCCGGCAGGCACAGGATGACGAGAAAAGCGATGCTGGCAATCCAACCCACGAACGGGATCATGCCCAGCACGATGAAACCGAGATACCACCAGCCAGACATGTCGCGATCATGCAAGCGGCGCACGATCACTGCGATGCCCGGCACAAGAGTACCGAGAAAGAACACCACCATCAGGACGGCGCCGATCCAGAACGAAACTCCGAACTGAGGGTCCTCGACGCCGGAAAGCGCTGTACCAAGGCCGCCGGCAAACATGAAAGCCGCAATCAAGGCATAGACGATCACCGTGAACAGGGTGAACATCCAGTATTCCTTTCGCCGGGACCGACGCGAGATGACAAGTGACCATTATTTCGCGGAGACTGCAAGCGCAGTGCGATAGCCGTCTCGTCAATTGGCCACGCGCATGAAAGATGCCGGGGTGGTCTTTGGCGCAGATCCCGGTTCGGAAACGAGGGTCAGACCAAACTTGTCAAACAGTGCGCACGGGCCCCGACATTCATTTGAGCCAGCCGGCCTCGCGATACCACGCGGCGGTGGCATGCAAGCCCATTGCCGTTTCGACCTGCGGCAGCCAGAGTCCGGGAGGCGGCTGATTGCCCTCGCCGGCGCGCCAGTCGGGGTGACACATGTAGCCGACGCGATCGAGCGTGAGCTTGGCGCCCTTTCCACGGAACGTGGCGTCAAGCTTGGCGCCAAGGCGCAGGATGCTGGCGGGGAGGTTTACCGCCATGCCGATGGCCTTGGCGAGATCGTTGTGGGTCCAGCCTCCCGGGGTGCCGTCATCGGGCTCGAAGGTCAGGTGCGTGACGTCCTCGCCGCCCGGAATCAGCGCGAGCAGCAGGCGCGCAAGGTCGTTGACGTGGATGATCGAGAGATGCCCTTGCGGCGGAAGCGGCACGATGCCCCGGCGGGCGAGCTTGAACAGCTCGAACATCTCGGTATCGCGCGGGCCGTAGACGGCGGGCGGTCGTACCACCGTCCAGTCGAGACTGCTGGCCTTGACGATCTTTTCGCCCCGCAACTTGGAGCGGCCGTAGATCGACAGGTCCGGCTCGCGCGCAGAGAGCGATGAGACGTGGACAAAGCGCGGGACGCCGGCTTCCAGCGCCGCATTGACCACATTCAGCGTGCCCCAGACGTTGCCGTCCTCGAAGCCCTGCTCATCCGGCGCGCTGACCACCCCGGCAATATGCAGGACCACGCTCGCACGTCCGACGAGACGCTGCAGCGCGCGCTTGTCGCCCAGATCACCCTGAACCCACTCGACGCCGACGCGGGCATCCTGCGGGCGGCGGGCAAGCGCGCGGACCTCGATCCCGGCGCGGGCGGCGTAGTCGAGCACGGCTTGGCCGACGAAGCCGGTGGCTCCGGTAATCGCCAGCAGTTCCGCCGCCATTACAGCAGCACCATCTGGTCGCGATGGATCAGTGCCGAGCGGGGAGCGTAGCCAAGAATCTGCTCATGCTCGCGGCTGTGATGGCCCTTGAGGCGGAGGCATTCGGCTGCGTCATATTCCGACAGCCCCCGCGCCAGCGTTTGGCCATCGGGTGCGATCACGGCAATGGCATCGCCACGCTGAAAATCGCCTTCGACTTGCAGAATGCCGGCAGCAAGCAGGCTGGAGCCGCGCGCGAGAGCGGCAGCGGCACCGGCATCGACATGGACGCTCCCGCGCATGCGCATGCGTCCGCCCAGCCATGCCTTCCGCGCCTGCTTGCGGCCGCGCGGCAGGAAAAGCGTACCGCGATCGGCGCTCAGGGCAGCGTGGATCGGCGAAACGGGCTGACCGTCGATGATGGCAAGTGCCATGCCTGCGAGTTCGGCAATCTCTGCCGCCTGCAGCTTGGACGTCATGCCACCCGATCCGAGGCCGGAGGAGGAACCGCCTGTCGCCATGGCATGAATTTCGGGCGTCACGCCCTTCACCACTGGAATGCGCACGGCTCCGGGTTGGCGGGGATCGCGGTCATACAGCCCGTCGATATCGGACAGCAGCAGGACGCCCGAAGCCCCGGCTGCCTGTCCGACGCGGGCGGCAAGGCGGTCGTTATCGCCGAAGCGGATTTCCTGCGTGGCGACAGAATCGTTCTCGTTGATCACCGGCACCGCGCCTGCGGCCAGCAGCGTCCCGAGCGTAGCGGTGACGTTAAGGTAGCGGCGACGGTCTTCGAGATCCTCAAGCGTCAGCAGGATTTGTGCCGCAGCAAGCCCGTGTGCGGCAAGCAATTCGGCCCACAGGCCTGCAAGCGCGATCTGGCCGACCGAGGCCGCAGCCTGCGCATCGGAAAGACTTCCGCGCCCACCCTTGGCAAGGCCGAGCCTGCGGGCGCCCAGGGCAATTGCGCCGGAGGAGACGACGATGACTTCCTGACCGGCAGCGCGGGCCGCCGCTATTTCGGCAACCAGCGCGGACAGCCATTCACGCCGCGGCGCACCGTCCTTGCCCACGAGCAGCGCCGAACCGACCTTGACCACCAGGCGCGGACAGGCAGAGGCGTCGGTCAGGTGGGCAAGCTGGCTGATCTTCATGAGGGCCGCTTAGGGCAATTGTGACGGATCGTGAAGGGCTGTCAGTCCCGCTGGCGGAGCGCTTGGGCGATCAGATCGGCGACCACGGCTTCTGGTCAGCCTCTTCCTCCACCTCGCCCGTCGGCCGCTCGGTTGCCGTGGCGAGCGGCAGGTGTTCGAGGACTGCATCGAGCAAGGCGTCCATGCCCTTCCCGGTCGCGCCGGAGATCGGATAGACCTTGCTCGCGCCTGCCTCGCGCAGTTCCTTGGTGAAGGCCTTGACCAGTTCGGCATCGACAAGATCGATCTTGTTGAGTGCGATCAGGCGGGGCTTTTCATCGAGCCCGGCACCGTAGGCTTCGAGTTCCCCTTCGACGATCTGCATGGCTTCGACAGGATCGGTTTCACTGTGGATGTCGATGAGGTGGATCAGCACGCGGCAACGTTCAATATGACCGAGGAAGCGGTCGCCAATTCCTGCACCATCGGCCGCGCCTTCGATCAGGCCGGGAATGTCCGCCAACACGAACTCGCGGTTGCGATGGCGCACGACGCCCAGTTGCGGACGCAGCGTGGTGAAGGCGTAATCGCCAACCTTGGCCTTGGTGTTGGTGATCTGGTTGATGAAGGTCGACTTGCCCGCATTGGGCAGGCCGACAAGGCCAGCGTCTGCGAGAAGCTTCAGGCGGAGCCAGACGTACATTTCCTCGCCCGGCCAACCGGGACCGTGCTGGCGGGGCGCACGATTGGTCGACGACTTGTACGAGGCATTGCCCCGGCCGCCATCGCCGCCGCGCAGAAGAACCTTCTGGACACCCACTTCGGTCATGTCGAGCAGGACGGTCTCGCGATCGTCGTCGAGAACCTGCGTGCCGACCGGCACCTTGATGACGAGGTCGTTGCCGCCCGCACCAGTCCGGTTCTGGCCCGCGCCGCCGCCACCACGCTGGGCTTTGAAGTGCTGGGTGTAGCGGAAGTCGATCAGGGTGTTGAGGCCGGTGACGGCTTCGAAGATGATGTCGCCGCCCTTGCCGCCGTTGCCGCCGTCGGGACCGCCGTATTCGACATACTTCTCGCGCCGGAAGCTGACCGCGCCCGGGCCGCCCTGCCCTGAACGGATGAAGATCTTGGCCTGATCGAGAAAATGCATGCGGGTAACTGTTTCCAATGACAGGCCCGGAGCAAATGCAACACGCCGCCCCGGAAGCGAGCCTTTTACCCGTTCATGGAGAGCTTGTAACGCCGAACCGCGAGGCGCCTGCCATATCAGGCGGTTCGGTGATACCTGGTGGAGCCGAGGGGGATCGAACCCCTGACCTCGTCATTGCGAACGACGCGCTCTCCCATCTGAGCTACGGCCCCGTTCCCGGTATCGCCCCACGGTGTGCTCACCGCAGGGAGCGCCGCCATTAGCGCAGCGCCTCCCCACTGAAAAGAAATTTTTTGCCTGTCCAGTCCGGCTCAGTGCCCGGCGGCAGTACCGTCCGGAACAGGCGCCGCGGTGATCTTCACCGCCTGCTGCGGCGGATTGACAAGGCTGCCGTACTGGGCCTGCCAGATGGCAAGATCCGTGCGATAGACCTCATAACGACGATAGAAGTCGTCGAACACGACTTCGATATTGGGCAGGCTGCGCACGGCGAAGGCCTCAAGATCGGCCGACTTGACGGCAGCACCATCGCGGCTGACCGCCATCACGGCATCGCAGAAGTCCGAAAGCGTCGGTGGCAGGGCATAGTGGTTATACACCTGCGTGATGTAAGCCTCACGCGGAGCGATGAACTTGGCACCGTACTTGGCCTTGAATTCGACATCGAGGCGCTTGTTAATCGCGTTCAGCACCTTGTTGTGCGTGGTCAGGAACGCCTTGTAGCGGGGCAGGATGTCGGCATGGACCGGGGCGTTGCAGTTCAGCGCGGCCACATTGTAGGCCGAGCGAAGATTCCACACCATCTGGGCCGACGAGATGTTGCGGTTCAGCGATTGGCGCAGTCCATTGGCATCGGCTGGCGGAACCGCGATGTTGTCCGAAGCGCCATTGGGTGCCTTGGGCTTTGGCGGAATGACCACGACCTTGGGC
>NZ_LSIA01000137.1:0-2862 GCF_001556015.1 Novosphingobium sp. CCH12-A3
TGCGCTACGAGGTGTCGCGCAAGTTCGCGCCCTATATCGGCTTCGTCTGGGAGCGTGCGTTCGATGGCACGGCGGGCTTCCGACGCCTGCGGGGCGAGGGGTCATCCGAACACCGGCTGGTGATCGGCTTGCGCGCTTGGTGGTGATACCGGCTCTCCGACGAACCGCTGACCCGCTTGTTCCCCAAGGCGAATCACACGATGGCAAGCGTGGTCAATCCTCCTTCATTGTGTTGCTGCTCGCGGCGGTGTCGGCCTCGGCAGGGCAGACGGCCATTCTCGCTTTCCTTCCGACCCTGGTCGACCCAAATCCCGGCGGGCTTTCCTCGGCGCATGATTTTCATGTCGCGAGCTTGACCGCCGTCCACCCGCTGGCAGCACTGGTGGCGGCACCGCTTTGGGGCTGGATTGCCGACCGGGTCGACTACCGCGTCATGTTGCGCACAGCGCTCATTATCCTCGCGATGGTGACTGCACCAGTTGGCCTCGTAGCTCTGCCGACTCTCTACGTTTTGCGCACGGTCGCGGGGATGGCGGCCGCCGCCATCATACCGCTTGCGCTGCTCAGTGCGAGTTTCGCCGCGGTCAGCCGTGGGGAGCAGGCGCGGCGTTTCACCTGGTTGACGGGGTCTGTATTTTTGGGAGACCTCGGCGGACCGCTTTTGGCGGAAGCCTCCGTTGCGATCATGCCCGGCGCGCCGCTCATGATCGTTGCTGCCAGCATCGGCACCGTCGCGGGGTCGCTTTGCCTTGTAAGCCTGCCAGGCCGCTGTGCGCACTGCCTCGACTCAGGAGATCCGCCGCCGCCGACAGTCTGCGCCACGGGAGTCCTATTACTCATCACGATCGCTGCGGGGGCCGGGCTTGCCGCTATGCACGTCAATCTCCTGATGACGCGCAGTGCGGTCTCGCTGAGCCGCGAGCAGATCGCCTGGATGCTCAGTCTTTGCGGATTCGGCATGCTGGCGGCGCAGATCTTTCATGCAAGGCTCGATTGGTTAGTGAAGGTTCCCGGGCGTCTTGCCGGATTGACGCTCGGTTTGCTGGCAGCGGCGCTCGTTGCCTTTCCACTCGCATCAAGCATAGCCGATATGAGCGTGTTCATCCTGGTCGCCGGTTGGAGCTCGGCGAGCCTGCGATTGGTCACAAGCTTCTGGATCAGCGGTTCTGCGGCGGCCTCAGGGGTGAGGCTTGGCCTCCAGCATTCGGCTGCCAGCATCGGGCAGGCACTGGCGCCCGTGGCGCTCGCTTTCGCCGCACCCGGCGCTCAGCCTCTCGTCCTCTGGAGCATTGCCGGCCTGTCGCTCCTGCTGCTTGTGGTCCTGCCACTAGCTTGGAAACGGCCCTCTTCAGGTGCTAATTCGTCAGGCGGATAAGGGGAGCGCGTAAATCGATATGAATCGTACCGTCCACCACTATCCAAGATGTGTTGCTGTGACAAATGAGCCCAGCCGCGGGCAAGGCCCTTGGGCGCAGCTGGGTTGGTTTCCTCTGGAAAAACGACGTGCTCGTGTCCCCACCTGGCCTCTTTAGCGTTGGCGGTCGGACGCGGTCCATTTACTCATTCGACGAGAGGCGTCTGTGACGGCCGATTGCCTCGAGGAGTAGACGGCTCCTTAGTGGTTTAGTGATCATGTGATCAAAGCCCGCGTCGGCAGCGCGGCGGGCGAGAACCTCGTCATGGAAGCCCGAAATCATGATGGAGCATCCGGACCAGCCCAGCGATCGGAGTTGGCGCAGGATCGAAAAGCCATCAATGTCCGGCATGCGATAATCAACAATCAGGCAATTGGCTCGCTTGGCACGCGAATCGGCCAAAAGCGCGCTACCACTTGTATAGCTACAGACGCAGTAGCCACGGGATCTAAGGAGAAGCTGAAGGGCACGCCGAACACCCGGGTCGTCGTCGGAGACGAGGATGGTGTAGCGCCCATCACCTTGTGTGTCAGAAAACGAAGACATCTCGCGCGACATGAGGACCTGTTGCATCACGGCAATGGCTCGCACGATGCGGCATCCTCGTCGCTACGTAGAGGGCGCAGTTATCACGTCTTGCGACCGAACCCGGCAGCAAAGGCGATCCTCAACGCCTCAGAGAGATTGCGGACCTCGAGCTTGGCCATGAGGCTGGCGCGGTGAACCTCGACCGTCCGGGATGAGCAACCCAGATCATAGGCGATCGTCTTGTTGGGCAAGCCGTTCGCCAATCCTTCCAGCACTTCCTGCTCGCGGGGGGTCAAGGCAGCAACCCGCACCTCGGCTTCCGACGATTCCAGCGCGCGAAGGTCGACATCGTCGAGACGAGCGAAAGCGCGCCTCACGGCCTCGAGCAGGGCAGCCTTCTCGAAGGGCTTTTCGAGAAAGTCAATCGCGCCGCCTTTCATAGCCTGCACAGCTACCGACACATCGCCGTGGCCGGTCAGGACGATGACCGGCATGTTGATCCCACGCGCAGCCATAGTGGTCTGGACTTGGAGACCGTCCATTTCAGGCATCCGCACATCCAAGATAACGCAGCCTACTTCAGCGGACTTCGCTGTCCTGAGAAATTCCACTCCGGAGGTGTAGGCGATGACATCATAGCCCGCGGTTTTGAGCGCGAAGCTTGCCGCCTTGCGGATGCTCTCCTCGTCGTCGACCAGATGAATGATGCGTCTATCCCCCATGTTCCTCCTTCGCCCGCGCGTGGATCAAGGTAAAATGAAAGCACGTGCCGCCGCGGTCGGGGCGCTCCATCCAGATACGGCCGCCATGCGCTTCGATGATGGTCCGGCAGATCGAGAGGCCGAGGCCCATGCCGTCGGCCTTTGTCGAGTTGAACGCCGTGAAGAGCTGCTCGCGGTCCTCGTCGACAGGGTGCAGA